>CALANC010000310.1 GCA_937925895.1 uncultured Desulfobacterales bacterium | reverse complement strand
GAATATGTTTTTATTGATAGATATTGAAATTATTATTGTTTCGCTATGATAGATAAAATTTTTCTATCAATAAAAATAAACTTATATGAGGGTGCCCGTGATGCTAATTTGTGAAAATTGTAAAAAACCTATCTCCAAAATTATCGTTTATCTGAAGGAGGATTTTTATTATCCTCCCGTTAAGTAAGCTATAATATTTAAAAACATTTGTATAAAAACAATAAAGTCAATAAAAATAGGCCACATTGTTGCAGTTTTAGTTGGGTGAGAAAAAGATGACGTGCTTTAAGATATCTCAGCATATGATAATTTGATTAATGTCAATAGGTTATGGTGCGATTAAGAAATCACAGGGGGAAAACAATCTTATAAAGAAAAGGAAATGTACCCTAGTCTCCAATATCTTGGGGTTATCCAATTTCTCTCAATCCGTTTTTCCGTTTGCGACTTAGGGCACTCCTTAAATTATCGAAAAGTGAAGCTTTCAAACCGAAGCCTAACGATTATTTCCTGGGCTTTCCTCCGCTTTTCATGACCACTGTGAGTTTATCGGTAAATTGATTGCCGATCGCATCTCTAGCGGTCACCGTCAGCACATTCTCTCCTTCTGATAACGAAATGTTAGAAATAGACCAGGCGGCTGTGCCATTGGCTGTACCGCGACCACCCCGAGAATTGATCCAAGTTACCAGGGTCACGCCAATATTATCTGAAGCACTTCCCGATAAAGTAACAGATGAATTTTTTGTCCTATACTTGCTTCGTGTTGTCGGTGATTTTATCGTCACTATAGGAGCGGTTGTATCCAGCGGATTGTAAACAACAGAAAGCTTGTCTGTGGATTGATTACCGGCAGCATCTTTTGCGGTTACCGTCAGCAAATTATCGCCTTCTGACAACTGAATGTTAGAAATCGACCATGGTGCGGTACCGTTGGCCATACCGCTGCCACCCCTTGAGTTGGCCCAGGCCACTTGGCTTACATGATTATTGTCTGAAGCACTTCCAGACAGATTGAGAGAAGAGTTTTTCGTCTCATAAGTACTTTCACTTGTCGGCGATGTTATGGATATCAGGGGATTGATGGTATCTGCTGCCGTGTAGGTAACTGTGAGCGTATCCGTGGATTGGTTGCCGGAGGTATCTGTGGCCGTGATGGTTATCTGGTTGGCTCCCTCGGCAAGGTCCACATCTGCTATTGACCAACTCGTTGTACCGGATGCAACATCGCTTCCGCCTCGATCGTTGCTCCAAAGCACGTCTCTGATACCAACGTTGTCCGAAGCACTGCCCGACAAATCGATAGACGAATTGCTTGCCGTATAAGCACTTCCACTGGTCGGTGATGTGATGGTTACTGCCGGATCAACAGTGTCCAGAGATGTATACAAAACGGTAAGTGTGTCGGTCGATTGATTGCCGGCAGCATCCGTTGCCGTCACCGTCAAGACATTGTCGCCTTCTGACAGCTGGATGCCGGAAGCCGACCAGGATGTCGTGCCGCTGGCGGTGCCACTTCCACCCCGATCGTTGATCCAGCTTACTTGGTCGACACCGATGTTGTCCGAAGCAGTGCCCGATAATTCGACCGGCGCACTGCTTGCCGTATAAGTACTTCCACCGGTCGGTGCGGTTATGGCTACGGTGGGTGCGGTTATATCTGAAGGCTCGGGGCTTTCACACACGTCAACTGTCGCTTCAAACCCGTACTTGGCCCCTACATTCTGTGCACATACCAGCCCGCTCTGACATTGGCCGGTGTCACAGTCACCCTCTCCCGCCTCACAAGGGCCATATTCCTTACAGTAATCAGAATGCCCCAGCTCCAATGGTGGGGTTGTATCCTCCGGCACACTTGTACTGTATGAAACCTCCTCGGAGGGGTCGCTTTCGCCGCTATTATTATAGGCCTTAATAGCAAAGTAATAGGTCGTTCCTTCTGCCAGAGGTAGATCAGTTAATAGATATTGGGTGACGTTCCCAGCATCTATACTATCCGAATAGGCCCCCGATATGGTGCCATAGTAAATCATGTAGCCGGTTACCTCACCGGTAACGGCATCCCATTGCAACATCGGTCCTGCACCCGGATCAGTCCCGTCCGGGTCGGATGGAATGGTTTCTACAGCCTCTCCGGAATACCCGCTTTCGTTGCCTGCAGCATCTAAAGCCGACACTGCCAGATAATACGTCTTGCCGCCCTCGAGATTTTGAATGGTATAACTTGTAGCTTTTCCCGCCGGGATAGAAGGTCCGTAATTTCGGCTAGAGTTCCCATAGTAGACCTTATATTCTGAAAAATCCGGTTCAGCATTCTCCTGCCAGTCAAGTGTTATACTGACACCTGAAACCCTCGCTTCTATTCCTTGAGGCGCAAGAGGCGGTGTCGTGTCCCCATAAGAAGGCACTGTATAAATCGTTTCATTTGAGTTTTCGCTTTCACCGGCATCGGAATACGCCCTTACGACAAAATAATAGGTCATACCCTCTGCCAGGGGCAAATTTGACAAAGGGTATTGGGTAACATTGCCGACACTCTTGCTATAAGGATAGCTGCCCGATGAAGTGCCATAGAAGATTTTGTAGCCTTGCACATCACTGGCTACAGCATCCCACTGTAAAGATCCGGCACAGGACATGTGGGGCGTTATCCAGGCCAAAGCAAGCAAGCCGGTTAAAAAAATGATAATTTTCCGTGCCACCTTGATCCTCCTATTTTTTGTGGGAGAAAGGATCCGTAAAGAATCTTGGCCCAAAGGACCCGTTTTTCAGGTTAAATAAAGGGCTGTTCAATACAAATCTTTTGGGAATTTGAAAGCAATCCCACCCGTACAAGTATAGATTACAGAAATAATAAATTGTGTGTCAAGTTTTATTTTAGCACAATATATGGTGGTAAAGTGTGGTTTTATTTTAAAAATCTATTTCTTGCTGTTTCAAAATGGTGTTCAAATTTACGATTCCGGTCGGGTTTGTCTTTTTGATTTTTTTGAAAGATTATGCCATAAAGTTTAGGAGCAAGTTGTAAAGTGTCGTGGCGGAGGAAAAAATAATGGCCAACCCCATACGTCAGAGGGCTATTGATGGCCTAAAAGAAGGTCATTCGTTTACCTACTCGCGTACATTCACTCAGGAGGAGACGGAGCACTTCGGCAATATCACTCGTGATTACAACCCCGTCCACTATGATCTCCGCTGGGCTCAGGCCAAAGGATTTAAGGGCCTCATTTGCCATGGTCTAATCGTCGGATCGATGATTTGTGAATTTGGCGGCCAGGTAGGATGGCTAGCCACAGGAATGGACTTCAAGTTTATCAAACCTGTTTACTTCGGCGACAATATTACTTGCATCATCACCATCACCCGGATTGAGAAATCCGGGCGGTCAGAGGCCGAAGCAATTTTCACCAATGAGACCGGCCAGCAGGTGTGCTACGCGCATTTGAGCGGTCGAGTTCCGCTCCAGCATGAACGCGACATATTAAGGCAGATGGTCGAAGAAGGAGACCCGACAAATAAGCTGGCTTAAGGTCACATTTATTGTTACCAGCAGGATTCGTTCGAGAAGACATTTACCTATCCTGACGCCATTGACAAAGAACACGATCTACAAAAATTATACAAAAAATTAGTGAATGAAAGGAGAATCTATGAACACAAACAAATCAAAGAGAATCTTTCTTCCCATGTTGCTGGTGCTGTCATTTTTCCTCATAAGCGCGTGCGCCGGCACCCCGAGAAGCCAGGATGCAGTTCCCGTCATGGTAAGTGCTGAAAACCCGGTGGAAATGGTCAACCAGCTGGGTGGAAAACTTACCGATGCCCGCCAGCATCAGCTGAATGTGCTTTCACCGACCTGGTATTCCAGGGCCGAGAATTCCTATCTGAAAGCCAAAAATGATCTTGAAAAAGGCAAAGAACTTTCGGAAATCCGGGAATATGTAAAGGAAGCAGAAATCCAGCTACAAAAAGCAAAAGAAATGGCCAAAATATCTAGAGCGACTTTGGGCGAGCTGATTGAAGGCAGAAAAAAAGCTCGTGCTGCTGGAGCTACGGATCTGGGCAATGATTATGTGGATGCAGAGGAAAAATTTCTCAGTCTTACCGAAGCCATTGAGAAGGATAATCTGCGTTATGCACAAAAAAACCAAACAAAGGTGGTTCAGGTTTTCCGCCAATTGGAAATTAGGGCGATTAAGGAAAAAACCATAGGAGAGGTCCGTACACTGATCGGCCGGGCCGAAAGAGCCGGCGCCAAAAAAATAACACCTGAATCATTGATCCTGGCGCAAAAAAAATTGAACGAAGCCGATGAGTTCATTACTCAAAATCCCTACGATAAAGATACGATGAAAAAGAAAGCCGACGAAGCTTTATTCATGGCCAAGCGACTTCATTCCTTAATGGATCAAAGCCGGAAGATCAAACCCATGGAGCCTGAACAGATCGCTTTATGGATGGAAGAAACCCTGCACAAAACGACCCGCAAACTGTCGGCTCCGGATATGCGGGATCAGAATTTTGAGGTTCAGGTGGAGAATATAATCGGCTCAATCGGGGCGTTGCAGTCTGATCATGATTTCATGATCGCCAAAGTAAAATCCCAGCAGGTACAAATGGAGGCTTTAAATAAGCGTATCGATCTGGCTCAAAAACAGACTCGCAGAGGTCAGATGGAAAAAGATCGTCTGGCGGCAGAAAAAGAACGACTGGCAGCCGAGAAACAGTTCAATGAACTATACACGAAAGTTCAGAAATTTTTTGACAGTGATGAGGCCGAGGTCTACAAACAGGAAAACCAGCTGGTTATCCGTTTGAAGGCCGTTAAATTTCCGGTTGGCCAGAGCATACTTATGCCGGGAACATATATGCTGCTGAGTAAGGTTCAAAGGGCAATTAGGACATTCGACGAGTCGCAGGTAGTTATCGAAGGGCATACAGACAGTACCGGCTCGGATGAAGTCAACGAGCACTTGTCCCAACAAAGAGCCGAAGCAGTCATGGAGTATCTGCTTGCGAATAAGACCCTGCCTAAGGAGAGAATTATGGCCGTTGGCTATGGGTCGGTTAGACCTCTGGCCTCCAATGCCACACCCGAAGGACGGGCCATCAACCGGCGTATCGATGTAATCATTAAACCCAAGGTACAAGCACAAAGTCCGAGTTAAGCTTTTTTTAGGGGAGAATAGAGATGAGTGATGGTTTAGAATGCGGTATCTGGGACAAGAAAGGTGTTTGTCTGGTACCCATTGTCCAATTGGAGGCGCTGCCTCTATATCATCGGAAAACGATCCCGTCAGATTATTTGGATGTGATGGGACACATGAACATCCGGTGGTATATGGCACTGTATGATCGGGCGGGCTGGAAATTTTTTTCGGCCCATGGATTGGACCAGGAATACTATAGAGAACAACAAGCCGGCGTCTTTGCTTTTAAACACTTCATTCAATACTTCGCAGAGGTGCGGGTGGGTCAGAAAGTCGCCCTTCGAACTCGTTTATTGGGCCGGTCCGAAAAAAGATTTCATTTCATCCACTTTATGATCAACGAAACTACCGGGCAGTTGGCCTCAACACTTGAAGGACTGGTTGTACATGTTGATTTAAAGATCCGGCGGGCAGCCCCAATAACCCCTTATATCGTTGAAAAACTAAATGCCACCCTGGAAGCTGACCAACAATTGGACTGGGAACCTCCACTGTGTGGCGTGATCAAGACATAACGAAAAAACAAACTGTTTTGCAATTAAAAAGCTTTTCACTCGAATCCTGGAATCCTTGACCCCTTGAATCCTTATGAATCACTCCAACTCTTTTGGAGTGATTCAGTTTATTTATTAATGTAGAATTTGGCTTAGGAAAAGTTTGGTCCGTTCATGCTGCGGATTTTCAAAAAACTCTACGGGTGTGTTTTCTTCGACAATCCGACCAAAATCCATGAAAAGGACTCGGTGGGCAACACTTTTGGCAAAACCCATTTCGTGGCTGACCACAATCATGGTCATGCCCTCACTTGCCAGACTGATCATAACATCCAAAACTTCCTTGACCATTTCAGGATCCAGCGCCGAGGTGGGTTCATCAAAAAGCATGACATTCGGCTTCATGCACAGACTGCGGGCAATGGCGACGCGTTGCTGCTGGCCGCCTGAAAGCTGCCCGGGATATTTTTTGGCCTGCTCGGCAATGTGCACTTTTTCCAGATAATGCATGGCGGTCTCTTCGGCCTCTTTTTTGGGCACCTTTCGGACCCATATAGGTCCAAGAGCTAGATTTTCAACGATGGTAAGATGAGGAAAGAGATTGAAATGCTGGAACACCATGCCGACTTCCATACGGATCTTCTCGATATTCTTTATGTCATTGGTCAGTTCAATGCCGTCAACAATAATCCGGCCGCGTTGATGTTCCTCCAGGCGGTTGATGCAGCGAATCAGGGTAGATTTTCCTGATCCTGAAGGACCGCAGATGACAATACGTTCCTGTTTTTGGACCGTGAGATTGATATTATTGAGAACATGAAATTCACCGAACCATTTGTGCATGTCAATGATTTCAATTATCGCCTCATTTGAGGACGCTTTTTCATTCGTTTCCGGCTGTTTATCATTCATGATGGTTCAACCCTATTTATAGGCTCCTGTCCAGTTCCTTTTCCAGCCTTCGGCTGTAGTTTGACATGGAAAAACAACACACAAAGTAAATCAAAGCAATAAAAATATAAGCTTCCGCGGAAAACCCCATCCACTTCGGATCAGAAAGAACGGACTGGGTTGTCTTCAGTATGTCGTACAAGGCAATTATCACCACCAGGGATGTGTCCTTGAAAGCGGAGATAAGAATACTCACCGTGGGCGGAATTACAATTTTCAATGCCTGGGGCAAGATGACCAGTCGCATGGTCTGGTGATAATTCAACCCAAGAGACTCGGCGGCCTCGTACTGACCTTTGCTCATTCCCTGAAGTCCGCCCCGGACCACTTCGGCAATATATGCTGCGGTAAACAGAATAATGGCCGCCTGCGCCCGGAGAATCTTGTTGACGGTAATTCCTTCGGGCAAAAACAGAGGGAATACAACCGAGGACATAAAAAGGAGGGTAATCAACGGCACCCCGCGGATGAGTTCGATATATATAACACAAACCGTCTTTATTGCCGGCATTTTGGATTGGCGGCCCAGGGCAAGTACAACACCTAAAGGATATGCGGCTGTCAGTCCGAAAACAGAAAGAAGAAGGGTGAGTGGCAATCCTCCCCATTGGGTACTTTCTACTGAATCCAGGCCGAACAGTCCGCCTTTCATCAACAAACCCATGATGAAAAGACCGAGGATCCACGCATAAGCCAGGGACTTTTTCCAGTGGTTCCGATTCTGGCTGTAGTAAAGAAGACCCACCAATAATATCATGGCCAATAAGGGCCGCCATTGTGATTCATATGGGAAAAAACCGAACAGGATGAATCGAATGTTTGCTGGGATGATAGACCAGCAGGCACCTCCGGCTTGATGACATTCCGCTCCGGTGGATATCCACAAACTGTCGACGAAAGCCCACCTGATAAAGGACGGCACAGTTATCCACAGAAAATACAAGGTAACAATGGTTAAAACAGAGTTAAACCAGCTGTTGAACAGGTTGCCTTTGAGCCATCCTATGACTCCCACACTTGTAACAGGGGGTTTTAACTTTTCTGATTCAGTTGTTCGATAATCTTCATTCATAGATTGTTCTAACGATTATTATATAATACCGTCAGCCATTTTATCTTTCTACAAGGGCAATTTTCTTGTTATACCAGTTCATAAAAGCGGATGTGGTCAGGCTAAAAAAAAGATACACCACCATCATCATGGCAATACCTTCCATAGCCTGTCCGGTCTGGTTGATGGTGGTTCCGGCTACGGAAACAAAATCCGGATATCCGATGGCCACCGCCAAGGAACTATTCTTTGTCAAGTTTAACATCTGGCTGGTGAGTGGAGGGATGATCACTCGCAACGCCTGGGGCAATATCACCAGGTTTAAGATCTGGCCGGATTTCAGGCCCATGGACATGGCGGCTTCTGTTTGGCCGTGACTTACGGACTGTATGCCGGCACGGACAACTTCCGCCACAAATGCAGCGGTATAAAGAACCAAGCCCAGCAAAAGCGCAGTGAACTCCGGACTGATATTCACTCCGCCTTTGAAATTAAACCCCGAAAGTACCGGAACGTCCATTGCTATCGGTGCACCGGCCAGCCACCAGGTGATCACGGGGAGGCCCAGAAGAATTCCCGCAGATACCCGAAAAACAGGAAAAAGCCGTCCGGTTTTTTCCTGCCGTCTTTTTGCCCATCGACGGAGCAGATAAACCAAGACACAACCGCTAAAAAAGGCCACGGCTATGTATTTATGAGCCGGATGCGCCTCCGGGATGGCAAAAACCAGCCCGCGGTTAGTCAAAAACACCCCGGCAATCGGGTTAAACGCCTCTTTAGGAGAAGGCAGGAGTTCATAAAAAATGGCATACCAGAAAAAGAGCTGTAGCAGCACCGGTATATCCTGGAAAACCTCAATATAGACAGCAGCTATTCTTGATACCAGCCAGTTTGTGGACAGGCGAGCCACCCCGATGAACGTACCGAGTATGACGGTAAGAATGATCCCGACAAATGACACAATTAAGGTGTTTAAAACACCCACCAGAAGTGCACGGGCATAGGTGTCCGCTGCAGAATAGGATATCAGTGACTCACCGATTTCAAATGAGGATTCCTTTTCCAGAAAGCCGAGACCGGTTGCGATTGCCTGTCTTTCAAGGTTTGCCAAGGTGTTTGTGATCAGATAATACCCAAGAAGTCCAAATATGAGCATAGCGCTCAACTGAAACAGAATGGCTCTTTTGGCGGGATCATTAAAAAATGGAACCGCTTCCGGTAGGCTGTCGGCTGTCTTGTCCTTACCGATTTCTGGCATCGTTCATCTCTTTCTAAATTTGCATCGCTGAGGAGTCGATAAGTTAGCAGTTTTAACAAGATTAAGCCGATAAATCCGGTTTTTTGCGGGTTTACCGGCTTAACGATTTGATTATTTCGATTACTTAAACGGAGGTGAATACATTAAGCCACCGTTTGTCCACAGGGCGTTCAAACCGCGCTCAATGCCGAGAGTTGTGTTAACACCCACATTCCGTTCAAACACTTCACCATAATTGCCGACCTGCTTAATGATATTGTAGACAAATTTCTCATCAAGCCCCAGGGCCTTGCCGTTTCCAGGAGAAACGCCGAGAAAACGCTGGATCTTCGGGTCTGTGCTTTTGAGCATGTTATCCACGTTTTTCGATGTAATGCCCTTCTCCTCGGCATTGATCATGGCAAGCACCGAATAGTTGACAATATCTTTCCACTGGTTGTCACCATGGCGAACCGCAGGAGCCAGAGGTTCTTTGGAAATAACCTCTGGCAAAATAATGTATGCCTTGGGGTTGGGGGCCACGGACCGTGTTGAGGCCAGCTGAGAGGCGTCGGAGGTCAAGACGTCACAGCGGCCGGCAAAAAAGGCTTTGGCAAGTTCAGCCGTGTTTTCAATTACAACTGGTTTCATCTTCATGCCGTTGGCACGAAAATAGTCCGCTAAATTCAACTCGGTGGTTGTTCCCGGCAGAACACATACGGCAGCACCGTCGAGTTCCTTGGCACTCTTCACACCCAGTTTCTTCGGCACGAGAAACCCCTGACCGTCGTAATAATTTACCTGGCAAAAGTCTAAACCCAAAGCGGTGTCGCGGCCCAGGGTCTGGGTACAATTACGGGTCAACACATCTATTTCACCGGACTGCAAGGCGGTAAACCGTGTTTTTGCTGTGAGAGGTATAAATTTTACCTTGTTTGCATCACCAAATACTGCAGCAGCAATAGCTCTCGCCGTGTCCACATCAAGGCCTTTCCATACGCCTTTCTCATCCGGCTTTCCAAAGCCAAACAGATCGCCGTTCACGCCGGCCTGGATAAATCCTTTTGCTCTGACATCATCAAGAGTGCCTGCCACGGCCATACCTGCTGTAGCCATTACCACGGCCAACACTGCCACCAAAGATACTTTTAAATGCTTCATACGTTGTCCCTCCTTTATTTTGTTTCCGGTTATTAGGCAATACTCACAGATAGAATTTTCTTTTGTTTACTATCTGATTAAACTTTTAAATTATTATCAAATCAACTTAAATACCACACAACACCCATTTTGCAAGCAGAAAACGAACTTGTGAGATCTCCGGATCATTTCACAAGCATTTTTTTCTAAAAATTCATTTGTATTTGATCAAAAAATACCGGATACTGACACAGTGAATTCAATAAAAACTTTCGGAGGATCTATCAGTGAAAAAATTAAATCAAAAGGTTTTATTATTTTCCCAGATTCTGTTGATTTCATTGTTTATCAGTGCTTGCGCCACAAAATCTTACATTAATGTCAATTACCGGTTGCCAGTATCATCAGATAGCCTCCAAGGTGAAACCCTTTTTATTAAATTCACCGATGTGCGAGCTGATAAATCCATCTTCGGTAAAAACGCAAAAGCGGAATTCAACAATTTTACGGGGATTTTTTCGTTTTCCATCGATGGGGGCAAAAAAAAGAGTTTTGTGGTAGGCGCCTTTGATCTTCCTTCGCTTTTCAAGGAAGCATTTTCAAAGAGACTGGAAAATGTAGGGATTGGAGTTATAACTGAAGAAGAAAAAGCTGGGTCAATCCTTGAAATCGTTTTACAGGAGGTTGTTCTGGATCTGGTTGATAGAAAATGGGTCGCCGAAATTAGCTATGAAGCCCGCTTGATCAAGGACGATATTCTTATGGCCAAAGAATCAATCAACGGGAAGGCGGAACGAACCAAAGTATTTCGCCAAAAAGATGCAGAAAAAGTTCTCAGTGATATTTTTACAGCCGTAATCAATAAGCTGGATGTGAATAAATTGGTAAAAAAAGCCAAAGGATAATCAAATTTTTCCGGTCCGAAGCACCGGCTCGATTATCTCCAGGGCCCAATCTATATCCTCTTTTGAAATAATGAGTGGTGGTGCAAAGCGTATAATATGGTCATGAGTTTCCTTACAAAGCACGCCATTCTCCATCAGCTGCTCGCATAGGCGGTGAGCCCCTCCGATATCCGGAAAGAATTCAACACCTATTAGAAGTCCTTTCCCACGAATTTCTTTGATTAACGGGCTTTTGATCCCCTTGAGCTGAGAAAGAAAATATTTTCCCATTTTCGCGGCATTATCGATCATTTTTTCTTCTATCAAGACCTTAATTGCCGCCCTGGCAACGGCACACGCAAGCGGATTGCCTCCAAATGTACTGCCGTGATCGCCGGGCATAAAAACGCCCAGAACTTCTGTATTCGACAAGACGGCCGAGATAGGATACAATCCGCCGGAAAGCGCTTTTCCGATCAAGGTTACATCCGCCTCAATCCCTTCGTGTTCCTCGGCCAGCAGTTTGCCTGTCCGTCCCAAACCGGTCTGAATCTCGTCCAATATCAATACAATGTTGTGTTGTTCGCAAATAGACCTGATTTTTTTAAGATATCCGTCCGGCGGAATAATTACTCCGGCTTCTCCTTGGATCGGTTCAACCAGAAACGCCACGGTGTTGGGTGTGATGGCATTCTCAAGGGCCTCTGCATCGCCGAAAGGAATGATCTTGAAACCCGGCGTGAAGGGGCCAAACTTATCCTTTGTTTGTTCATTGGTGCTGAATCCGATGATAGAAATGGTTCGACCGTGAAAATTATTTTCACAAACAATGACTTCCGCCTGATCCTTAGGAACCTTTTTGATTTTGTATCCCCATTTGCGAACAGCCTTGATCACCGTTTCCACCGCCTCAGCGCCGCTGTTCATGGGCAGAACCTTGTGGGTATTGGTCAAAGCACAGATCTCTTTATAAAAAAGCCCCAGCTGATCATTACGAAACGCCCTGGAAGTAAGTGTCAGCTTTTGAACCTGCTCTATCATCGTTTGCCTGATAACGGGGTGAGAGTGCCCTTGATTGACGGCAGAATAGGCGGAAAGACAATCGAGATATTTTTTGCCTTCAACGTCCCACACCCACACACCCTCGCCACGCTGCAAAACAACGTCTAGAGGTTTATAATTATGGGCCCCAAACCGGTCCTCCAAGTCTATAAAATATTGAGTATCCAAAATGACCTCCTCTTTAATTGTCTTTTAAACAACTACCTATTAGAATATTATCACAAAAAGTTTCTTTTTTGGGATTTTTTTAG
>CALANC010000309.1 GCA_937925895.1 uncultured Desulfobacterales bacterium | reverse complement strand
TTGTTCTCCAATGATTTTAGCTGCGCTTTGGGCATCCTTTCCACTTCCTTTGTATCATCTATGAGAGCCTTTTAATTCTTTTTATTTACATAATTATAATTACCTGAGAACAGGACCCGGGCCTCAAAATCTTTCTTCTTTTGGAAATTATTTTGTTGTTCTATTAAGATGCAAACAGCGCCCGTACGGCTTTTGCCAAACTTTCAGATCTCTATAATTCTTAAGCATTTCACTAGACTTCTAGAACCCTTGGCTCCTTGAATCCTTCGTGGATCACTACAACTCTTTTGGAGATGATCCATAAATATATTCTAAATTGTGGCAGAGTCAAGATGGCGGGGAGCTACAATCTGTTGCAGTTCAAAAATCAGGCGAATGCTTCTTTATAAATTTTTTTGTGGAGGAGATCCTTTTTATAGGAAAATATACGCTTATTTTCTCTTCTATATTGTCGGGCTTCTTCGACAAAGAAAGCCAGCAGTTTGAGATCTTCAGCCACTCGCCCTCCAGCTTTTCTTTCCGACTCGATCCTTACCAGCATGGCCAGGATTCCGAAAAAATATAGACTAAGAAAAGTGATTCTACGAAGGAAAAATTGTCTTTGCAAAACCTTTTCACCATAAAAAATAAATCCGGCGATAATGTTAATTCGTATGCTCTTGGCAATGGCGTTGGCAACTTGTGCTGCCTGCGACATCTCTTTATGACCAAATTTAGCCTTCCAAACTTTCCCGCGAAATATTTCTTTTATTATAAAGACCATTTGGGAAATTTTCCCGGTATGGTTGGATAATAGGTGTTTTTTTAGATTTCGCATCATAAAAAGAGCAGGATAAATCGAATGGATCTCTGTAGTTCCTTCGAAAATTGTGGTGACTCTGAAATCACGCATCCGTTTTTCATACGGTTGGGTTGAAAGGTACCCCGAACCGCCGGCAACTTGAAGGGCATCGTAAAGCGTATCCCAAGCTCTGTTCGTACCAAAAAGCTTACAATGGGAACTTTCTACGGCCACCGGAGCCAAAGCGCTGTCTTCAAGCATCCCGGCGG
This sequence comes from uncultured Desulfobacterales bacterium, assembly GCA_937925895.1. Taxonomy (GTDB): domain Bacteria; phylum Desulfobacterota; class Desulfobacteria; order Desulfobacterales; family UBA11574; genus CALANC01. Next base: position 3,313 of record CALANC010000309.1, on the reverse strand, counting down.
CAAAGGCGGTCATTGCAGAAGTAACATAACTGTTTACTTTGGCTTTTACCATCATTTCCTGAACCAGTTCAAAATGATTGATCGGAACTCCGAACTGGGTTCTGCTCGACGATCGCTTCGCCATGTCTCGCAAGGATTGTTTCATCATGCCGCTAGACGCAGCCCCTAGAGCCAATCGCCCGTAATTTAAGATGGCCATGGCTATTTTGAATCCATCTCCGGGTTGCCCCAATAGATTTTCTTTTGGAACCCGAACGTTTTTGAATTGAACAGCGGCCGTGGAACTTGCTTTTAATCCCATTTTAGAAATATCTTTGCCGATGTTTACACCATCCCAAGACGTTTCAACAATAAAGGCTCCCATAAAACCGGGTTTGGCCGGATCCAATTGTGCAAAAACCGTCATGGCGCCGGCATAATTTGCATTGGTAATGTAGGTCTTGTTCCCGTTGAGAATATAGAACTGATCGTCTTCGGAAAGAACGGCGGTTGTTTCGATGTTCTGAGCGTCCGAACCCTTCTTGGGCTCGGTCAGTGCATAGGCAAAAATCATCTCTCCAGCAGCCGCTGGAGCCAGATATTTTCTTTTTTGTTCTTCAGTGCCAAAAAGGACGATACCTTTGGTCCCAATAGAAAGATGAGCCAAGGCCGTAAAGCCCATGGCCATACTTTGAGGCGTGGTCTCTTCGACCACTTTTAAGTATTGATGAAGACTTAAACCCGTTCCACCGTAATCCGTGGGGATGTTAAGTCCAAAAAATTCAATCTCACCCAATTTTTTTAAAATCTCTTTTGAAAGTCCTCCTTCCTTCTCTAGATAATGCGCCGGATACTGTCGACTCACCTCAAAATATTTATCAATAATTTTTTGCGTCTTATCGTCGGCTTGCAGATCTCGGAATTTATTGAAGACCGCTTGGTTTAAACGTCCAAAATAGACACTGGTTAAGAAATTTTCGAAGCTCATGGTTTTCCTTATTATTGATCCATTTAAAAAACTCATCCCAATGGATTTAAACCTGATAAAATTCCTTTTTTCTAAACTTTAGTCGGCAACAGGAAGCCGATCCTTACACCCAAATTTTTTCATTCTAGCTGAATTTTAGATAAAAATATTAAGGTTCTTCTTCAATTTAATTGGAGAAGAGGGTTATCTTCCTGGTGCATTGGCTTTTATCTAGCCAAATCTACGATCACCCTGCCTTTTTGCTCGCCTGCTAAAATGCGATCTATTTCAGCATCCAACTCTTCAAGTGAGCATACGAAAGTCTGTCGATCCAGAGCCGTCAATTTCCATTCATTGGCGATTTTCTCCCATGTCCTGCGGCGAAATTCCATGGGGCAACTCTGTGAATCAATACCTATTAGCGTGATACCCCTCAATATGAAAGGGTAAACGTTAATTGGCAAATCAGGCGACGCCACATTGCCGCAGCAGGCCACGGCGCCATGCAGCCTAGTAGACCGAATGGCTGTAGCCAGAATTTCACCCCCCACCGAATCTACTACACCTGCCCAGCGACCTTCCAACAGAGGTTTACCCGAAGTATCGGTTGCCTCCTCCCTTGAGATGACTTCCTTTGCCCCAAGATCCATAAGAAACTGCTTTTCATCCAATTTTCCAGTTACGCTGACCACGTGATAGCCAATTTTGGCAAGCATTGCCACGGCGAAACTGCCAACTCCGCCAGTGGCACCCGTAACTAATATTTCCCCTTTATCGGCGGTGATGTAATGCTCACGAAGTTTAAGAATGCAAAAACCGGCGGTAAGTCCGGCGGTACCGTACGCCATGCTTTCTTTTAGTGAGAGATTGTCCGGAAGCGGGACAACCCAAGCGGCCGGCACGCTGATGTATTGTCCGAAACCACCGGAAGTGTTCATACCAAGATCGTAGCTGGTAACAATCACTTTGTCTCCGGGCCGAAATTCATCGCTGACACTTTGCGCTACAATACCGGCAGCATCCACCCCCGGCGTGTGAGGATAATTCCTGGTGACACCCCGGTGACCCGTGGCCGAAAGTCCGTCTTTATAGTTTAAGGATGAATATTTAACCTTGATCAATACGTCACCTTCGGGCAACTCATCCAGTGATTTGTCAGTAATTTGCCTTATATACTTACCATCTGGGGTTTCCTGAACGACCATGGCTTTGAATTTCTTACTGGCCATAATATTTTCCTTGTCCGGATAACGGGGCTAACCCTTCAAAAAAGCCAACCCCGTCATTGGTTTAACCCGACGCCTACTCTGGTTTCATTAAAATTTTTCCAAAAAGACCTTTTCCCGTAAGCATTTTAGTATGCGCTTCCGCTGCATTCTCAAAAGAGTATACCGAGTCAATCACAGCCTTTATCTTGCCCTGAGACATCCAGTAGAATCCTTGTTCAACTTCAGCCTTTGTCCCCTGGGTTGAGCCGAGAATGTTGGTCCCTTTGAAAAAGATGTGCCTGAGATCGGCCTTGGCATCGTAACCGGTGGTGGCTCCGCATTGAACAAGCGTTCCACCATACTTAAGCAGCGTCAGTTGTTTGTTGAAGTGGGTCTGGCCGATGTGATCAAAGGAGACATCAATCCCCGGAGACACGCCTGTTTTTTTTGAGATCTCCTTGCACAGAGCACGAACTTCCTTGTGCCAGTCATCCTTTCTGTGATCGACGGCATAGTCAGCGCCGAGTTCAATACATTGGTCCAATTTGTCCGAACTCGCCGTTGCAACCACCGTGCAGTTATACAATTTAGCAATTTGGATTCCAAACATACCGACGCCGGAACCGCCTCCCATTACCAGCACGGTTTGTCCGGGCCGGATCTTGGCTCTTCCCACGAGCATATGCCAGGAAGTGAGCAAGGTCATAGAGGCAGCCGCCGCCTCGTCAAAGCTCACATTGTCCGGAATCTTAATCACGTTTACCTCCGGAAGGTGGGTGACTTCCGAAAAAGCACCCCACAACGGCCCGGTCTGAAAACCCCAAATTATCCGCTTGTTACAGTCATACTCCCGGCCATCCGTACATGCTGAACAGACCCGACACGACATGTTGGAATGAGAGACGACCCTATCCCCAACTTTGATGTCTACCACATCCTCACCGACCGCGATGACTTCACCGGCTGCGTCGGAGCCTGAAATATGCGGCAAGGGAACAGGAATGGGAGTTCCCCTCATTCCCCAAATGTCGTTGTAATTCAACGCGGCGGCTTTAACCTCAAAAACGACCTCGTTCGTTTTTGGCTTTGGTTCATCTACATCCGTTACTTTCAAAATTTGCTCATAATCGTCATCCGGTGCATACGCTTCATAAACGAC
>CALANC010000308.1 GCA_937925895.1 uncultured Desulfobacterales bacterium | reverse complement strand
AGGCAAAGAGTTTAAATAAAAGATTGGTGCTTGGTAAAAATATTCGTCTGGAATTGGATAAAGAAACGCATGACCCATACGGCCGTCTATTGGCCTATGTGTTTTCAAGAGAGGGTAAGTTTGTAAATAAAGAATTGATCGGTCATGGTTACGCCTATGTTTTGTTTTTAAAGCCCAATGTTAAGTACAACAAGCTGTTGTTGAATTTTCAGCGGGACGCCATGTCGGCCAAAAAAGGGATGTGGGGTAATTGGAAAGAAAAAGAAGACGTGTATGTGGGGAACCGGAGATCAAAACGATTTCATCATAAAAACTGCCCGTTCGGGAAAAAGATTAAAAAATCCAACAGGAAGATTTTTTCACGTAAGTGGGATGCCTTTTGGGCAGGTTTTGCCCCAAGTAAACGATGTTTATCGGTTAAAAATAGATAGTTACCGAAACAAAGAAAAAAGCACGAAAAGTTTATAATTTTTCGTGCTTTGGTGAAAAGAAAATTGGTTTATCTATTCTTTGTCTTTGTTCATTTCCTCGACAATTTTTTGAGAAATCTGGGCCGGGATTTCGTCATAGTGTGAAAATTCCATGAAAAAAATACCTCTGCCACCGGTCATGGATCTCAGATCCGGTGCATATGTCAAAAACTCGGCCATGGGAACATTCGCATTGATAACCTGGTTTTTCCCCTTGCTGTCCATACCCAGCACTCTTCCTCTTCTGCTGTTGAGGTCTCCCATGATATCGCCCATATATTCGTCCGGTGTTGTGATCGAAACCTTCATGATAGGCTCAAGCAAAATCGGGCCTGCATCTTTTGCTGCTTTTTTGAAAGCCAGCGAACCTGCGATTTTAAAAGCCATTTCTGAAGAATCGACCGAATGATAGCCACCGTCGTCAAGTATGGCTCTAAAATCAACGCAAGGGAATCCGGCAAGAACACCGTTCCCGGAAGATTCAATAATACCTTTTTCAACAGCAGGTATATACTGTCTCGGAATTGCGCCGCCAACAATCTTGTTTACAAATTCAAAACCTGCTCCTCTTGGAAGCGGTTCGATCTGAACCCAACAGTCGCCATATTGACCGTGACCTCCGGTTTGTTTTTTGTGTTTTCCTTGAACTCTAACCTTTTTGCTAATTGTTTCTTTATAGGGGACTTTTGGTGTGCTCAGCTGAACTTCAACGTTGAACTTCCTTTTGAGTTTTTCAGCAGTTACGTCAATATGCACCTGTCCTAAACCAGATAATAGAATTTGCTTTGTTTCGGCATTCCGGGTTAACTGCAAGGCCATATCTTCTTCTAACAGTTTTGAAAGAGAGATGAAAACCTTGTCTTCATCTCCTTTGGATTTGGGTTCGATTGCAAAAGAAATCAGAGACGGAAGCGGTTCTGCACATTTAAATTTTATTTTATTGCTTTCATCGCAGATGGTATCCCCTGTGGTTGTGTCTTTTAGTTTGGCTACGGCTACAATTGAACCCGGATAAGCTTTATTAACCGGTTTTTGCTCTTTGCCGGCAAGAGTTAATAGCTGATTGTACCGCTCTCTTGCACCTTTGTTGACGTTATAAAAATTTCCATCTCCTCCAAGTGTTCCTGAAACAACCCTGAATATTGAAAGCCGTCCGGCAAAAGGGTCGGCAACTGTTTTAAATACAAAAGCAGAAAAAGGGCCGTCAGGATCCGGTTCGCATCTTAATTCATTTTCACCGGATTCGTCAGCAGCCACCCAAGCGCCTCGATCATAAGGCGAAGGCATGCAATTTACGATAAAGTTTTGTAAGAGATCAATGCCGATATTTTTTGTGGCTGACCCGCACAATACAGGAGTCAGCGATCGTGATAATGTACCTTCCCGTAAGGCTGCATTAATCTCATCATTTGACAAGGATTCCCCTTCAAGGTATCGCTCTAAAAGCTCGTCGTCCGACTCCACAACATTTTCCACCAGAGCTTCTCTTTCTTCATTAACCTGATCCTGCATGTCTGCGGGAATATCGATTGTTGTGCCTTTACCTTTTTCGTCATAGGTATAGGCCTTCATATCAACGAGGTCGACAATACCCTTAAAACCTGCTTCAGCTCCGATCGGAATTTGAAGAATTACCGGCTTGGGTTCAAAACAATCCGTTACGTCTTTAAATGTTCGCAAAAAATCTGCTCGTTCTCTGTCGAGTTTATTGATAAATATAATCGAGGGGAGGTTGAATTCCTTTGCGAAATCCCAGGCTATTTCACTCTGAACTTTGACACCATCCACGGCGTCTACCACTACGACAACACCATCAGCAGCCTGCATGCAGCTTCTGGTGTCTGAAAAAAAATTTTGGTCACCGGGAGTATCGATGAAGGAAATTTTGTGTTTTTTCCAGCTGTATTGATGGAAACTGCTGCTTAAACTGATGTTGCGCTTAAGTTCCTCAGGCTCATAATCCATAGAAGTCGTACCGTCTTCAACCCGGCCATGCCTGTTGATCACACCGGTGTTAAAAAGCATGACTTCTGCCAAAGATGTTTTTCCCGCGCCACCATGACCAACAAAAGCGATATTCCTCAAACTTTTTATGTTCTCAGACATTAATAATCCTTCCTCCCCATTTTTTAAAACCTGGATTACAACTCCAAACATCTAAACCTAAAGACAACATTCATTATATGCTAACTGGGAAAAAATCAAGCTCAACTTTGATGAATTCAGAAAAAGTCGAATTTAGCAAAAATTACGAAACTGAATCGGAACGTTTTAAATAGATAAAAAATTCCTTGTTCCCCTTGGGCCCTGAAATGGGTGATGGTACAACGGCTTGGGATAGAAGACCTTCACCAATAAAAAAATCAGTTAGGTCTGCGATAACTTCGGAATGCAATTTTGGATCGCGAACAACACCACCTTTACCAACTTTACCTTTGCCCACTTCAAACTGTGGTTTTATCAATGCAAGTATCCCTGTCTCTTTTTTCATAAATTTAACAACCGCCGGAACGACAATTTTTAGGGAGATAAAGGAAACATCGATAGTAATGAAATCAACAGGGTGGGGTAGGGCATCAGCTTTCAGGTAGCGGATATTTGTGCGCTCTATGACAAAAACGCGGGGATCTTTCCGTAGTCTCCATGCAAGTTGTCCATAACCGACGTCTACTGCAAACACTTGATGAACACCGTGCTGTAAAAGACAATCCGTAAAACCTCCTGTAGAAGCACCAACATCAAGACAGATAGATCCAGTTACATCGATATCAAGAGTTCGTAAAGCCGTCTCCAGCTTCAGACCACCCCTGCTTACATATGGAATATCGTTTTCTTTGAGTCTGACAAGGTCGTTTTTGTGAATTAAAGTGCCTGGTTTATCAATAGATGTTTCGTTTACCAGAACCTTTCCCAACCTGACAAGCGCCTGCGCTCGTTGCCTGCTTGATGCCAGCCCTTTTTCCATAAGAACAATGTCAAGTCTCGTTTTTTTTGTTACCATCAAGTCGTCTATAACTGATAGGAATTAGGAACCCGCTCAAGCGATACCCAAAAGGGTTGTGGGGAATATGCTCTTTGTTGCCGGTTCAAAGGTCTTTAGTTTGCAGTAAACGGATGGCCGCCTTGACAATGGCCGGAGCATCAATGCCGTATTTGGCTCTGAGTGTTTTCTGGGAACCGTGTTCAATGAAGGTATCAGGTATGGCAAGAGATTCAAGGGAAAATCCGGTTATTCCTTGATCGCTTAAGCATTCCAGAACCGCGCTGCCAAAACCACCCAGGCGTACGTTCTCTTCCACCGTAATGATACGGGGTATTTTTCTGGCAAGTTTTCCTATCAATTCGGAGTCAAGGGGCTTTACAAAGCGGCAATTTACAACGGTAGAGGTAATTTTTTGTTCCCCAAGCGTTGAATGCGCTGAAAGTGCTTCGCCAACAGAGCTTCCAATGGAAAGGATAAGAATATCGTTTCCTTCTTTAAGGACTTCGCCTTTACCGATGGGTATAGGAACATCGTGATTTTTCAACTCTACACCCATAATGGTTCCCCGCGGGTAGCGAACCGCGATGGGGCCGTTATAATTCATGGAGGTCGCAAGCATTTGGCCCAGTTCATTTTCATCTTTGGGGGCCATGACAACCATGTTGGGGAGAGATCGAAGGTATGATAGATCGAAAACACCATTATGGGTCGCACCGTCTTCGCCAACAATGCCACCCCGATCAATGGCAAAAACAACCGGAAGTGCCTCGATACAAACATCATGCAATATTTGATCATAGGCACGCTGAAGAAAAGTTGAATATATGGCCACAACCGGTTTGAATCCTTCTGTGGCCAGTCCTGCAGCAAAAGTAACGCTATGCTGTTCAGCAATTCCGACATCGAAAAACCGGTCAGGAAAGGCTTCGGCAAACTTTGTGAGGCCGGTGCCTTCGGGCATGGCTGCAGTCACGGCAATAATCCTATCGTCGCTTTTTGCCATCCTGGTCAATGTATCACCAAAAATTTGCGTGTAAGTCGGAAGACAATCCTTACTACCTTCACTTTCTCCAGTGTCGGCATTAAAACAGCCGACACCATGAAAATAGGTCGGATGCTTTTCAGCAGGGGGATATCCCTTGCCTTTTTTTGTGGTCACATGAAGAAGCACCGGTTCGTCAAGCCGCTTAATATTTTTCAATATATCGATAAGATGGTCTAAATTATGCCCGTTGATGGGACCAAAATATTCGAAATTAAATGCTTCAAAAAGCATTCCGGGAGTTATGAACGTTTTGAAAGAATCTTTTGACCGCTTGGCCAATTGATAAATATCGTCTCCGATTCTGGGCAAGGATTTAAGAAAATCTTTCAGTTCTTTTTTAAAATCCTGTAAATATTTTGCCGAGAAAGTGCGGCTCAATAATGCGGATACAGCGCCCACATTGGGTGCGATCGACATTTCATTATCGTTTAATATGACGATAATATTTTTATTGATGTCACCGGCCTGGTTAAGCCCTTCATAGGCAAGTCCGGCGGTCATGGAGCCGTCTCCTATCACAGCGATAACCTTGGATCTGTCGTTTTTCAAGCGCTTGGCACAAGCCATTCCAAGCGCGGCGGATATGGAGGTGCTGCTGTGACCGGTTGAGAAGGCGTCATAGACGCTTTCACTCATGCGCGCAAACCCCGATATACCCTCATGTTGACGGAGGGTGTGAAACTGTTTCCTTCGTCCGGTGAGGAGTTTGTGAGCATAAGACTGGTGGCCTACGTCCCAGATGATCTTATCATCGGGAGCATCAAAGACATAGTGTATGGCGATGGCCAGTTCCACAACGCCTAAACTGGGCGCCAGATGTCCGCCGTTTTTAGAAACTACGTCGATAATAACTTTTCTTATTTCTTCAGCAAGAACCGGCAGATCAGATCTTGACAGATTTTTTAAATCAGTCGGAGAATTGATTCTATCTAACAATTTCAAGATTTATGTGCTCCTTATTTTTTTCTGGCGATAATGTAGTGAGCCATTGCCCGAAGCGGATCAGATCTGTTATCAAAATAATTAAGTGCTTGCAAGGCACTGTTTACAAGTTTTTTTGCAAATGCCTTTGAACTTTTTATTCCCAGTGTCGAAGGGTAGGTATTTTTCTGTCTCGCTTGATCTGTTCCAACCTCTTTGCCCAGGACCCGGGGATCTCCTTCAATATTCAAGATGTCGTCGGTCACCTGGAAGGCAAGCCCGATATTTTTGGCGAAAACTTTTAACTGTTTTATCTGTTTTTGACTTCCATCTCCCATAATAGCTCCTGCCACGATCGACGCTTCAATAAGGGCACCTGTCTTTAGCGCATGCATTTCTTCTAGATCTTCCAATCCCAGCCGATGGCCTTCTGCTGCCATGTCTCTCATCTGTCCCTCAATCATTCCATTAACGCCGGCGGCAGCTGCGATCGTATGAATTACCAGGAGATATTTGGTTGAATTGTTTTTCTTGGACAACACGTTCGATGAAAGTATTTCAAATGCCAGGGTATGCAAGGCATCACCGGCAAGAATTGCAGTGGCCTCATCGAACGCAACATGACATGTCGGCTGTCCTCTTCTCAAGCTGTCGTTGTCCATTGCCGGAAGGTCGTCATGGATCAACGAGTAGGTGTGAATCATCTCAAGGGCACAGGCTGTATTGATAACATCATCCGGGGGATCACCGACTGCTTCGGCAGCAGCCAGACATAGAATCGGCCTTAATCGCTTTCCACCCGCCATTACCGAATGTCTCATGGCGTTGATGATTCTCCTGGGTTTTATACTTTGGAATAGGAAGCCATCAATAGCGGTGTTTATTTTTTCCCGTTGAGCGGACAGATATGCGTTCAAATCAAAATTATTCATCCTCTGATTCGCTTGCCGGCATAAATGGTTTTTTTAATAAATTCCCTTTTTCATCTTGCAGGAGAATTGAGACCCGTTTTTCTGTTTCATCGAGCTTCTCTGAACAGAATTTTGACAGCTTAATACCTTCTTCAAATTTCTTCATCGCCTTTTCAAGGGGCTGATCTCCGGTTTCAAGTTCTTGAACAATCAATTCAAGTCTTTTCATCGCCTGTTCAAATGTCTGTTTAGCCATGGTATTATTTCCTTTTTACAGTACAAATTAAAGATCCTTTGGCAACAGTTACATCAAGATCTTGACCAATAAATACGGATTGTGGATCTGTTACCACACGTGCATCGGGTATGGTTTTGACGATGCTGTAGCCACGGTCTAAAATGGCATGTGGGTTTAGATCATTAAGCCTGGCAATAAGTTCTCTGATTAGGGATTGTTTTCTTTCAATATGTATTTTCATACAGGTAATTATGTTATTGTTCATTCGCTCAAGTTTTTCATTGTTCTTTTTTATATATATTAAGGGATTGCTGGAATATAAACGGTCGGTTTTCCAGCTAAGACGATCATGGTGCTGCTGGGTGGTGTTTATAAATGTCCGGACAAGCCAAGCCGTCAGGTCATCTGTTCTGAGTCTGAAATCTATGATTTTTTTTCTGGGATCTACCAATCTTTCTGACATATCTTTGATAACAAATTGAAAATGTTCAATATATCGAAAAAAACGATGTTTTAGATTCATTGAAAGCTCAAGGCATCTTCTAGAAAGATCTTCTTTCAAGGGTAAGACCATTTCAGCCGCGGCAGAGGGGGTCGGCGCACGCAAATCAGCTACAAAATCGGCAATGGTAAAATCGGTTTCATGACCGACTGCCGATATTATAGGAATGTTCGAGGCAAAAATAGCTCTGGCCACATCTTCAGAATTAAAGGCCTGCAGATCTTCCAAAGACCCTCCACCTCTTGCAAGAATGGCAACATCGGTATCATCCAAAGAATTTAGTATCTCAATGCCTGACACAATCTCACTTTCTGCGCCTGCTCCTTGAACTTTTACCGGTATGATTCCAATTTGAACGTTAGGAAAGCGTCGATTAATTATTTTTAAAATGTCATGGACGACGGCACCGGTCGGAGAAGTTATAATACTGATTTTTTGTGGTAAAAAGGGTAGGGGGTTTTTATATTTATCGTCAAAAAGACCCTCTTCTGCAAGTCGTGTTTTAAGCTGTTCAAAGGCGATCTGAATTGCTCCGGCACCTTCCGGTTCAATGTGTTCGAAAATGACCTGGTAAGCGCCTCTTGGCTCGTAAACACTAATTCTGCCAAGCCCGGTTATTTTCAAACCGTCCTCCAATTCAAATTTTAGATTCCGGTTTTGGCCACGAAACATCACGCAATTTATTTGGGCGTTTTCATCTTTTAAAGTAAAATAGAAATGTCCTGAAATTGGAACTCTGAAGTTGGATATTTCTCCACAAATCCAAATAAATGGATAGGTTTCTTCAAGTAATTGCTTAATATTAGTTGTGAGCTCGGAAACCGTTAATATTCGCCGGATATCATCATTGTCAGAAGGTGAATGATCTGAATCGAAAAACGTGTCCATTTAAGGCCTATTGTATCAATAACGTCTGATAAGGTATATTATGTCAACTTTTCTGCTGGCTCATATGTTGCAACAACAACCCGTGTTAATTGCCTGCAGTAAACCTTCCCCCTATAATTCGCTCGAATATTTATAAAGATATTCCCGCACAGCCGGAACAATATAAATATCTTCGTGTTTCATTTTGCTCAAGCAAGATGCCAGCATCTCGTTTTTTTCATGAATGGATTTGTGTTTGTCAATGATAAAAAGACTTTTTCCTCTCAGGGTGCACAATCCGCTTTTTACAGGGATTCCCGATGTTCGTAAATTATGCTCTGATACTGTTATTCCAAGTTTTTCAGCAACTTCCTG
>CALANC010000307.1 GCA_937925895.1 uncultured Desulfobacterales bacterium | reverse complement strand
GTTCGGTAATAGTGTAAAATCAGCGAGCAGTAATATAGAACAGGCCACCAAGGCTCGTTCCTTGGTGGCCAAAATTCTTCGGATTAAAAAACTTCCTGAATATCTCTATCAATAAAAAGCCGTTACCCCCATCAGAAGTTGTTACTTACAAGTTGAATCTGGGAGGAAAGTTAAGAATCAAATCCTTATATTAATGATGCCCCTCCTCGCCCCCTTTTGCCAGTCCAGGGAAGCGTTCTGCTGCATACTTGCCGTGGCAGGAGACACATGCGGCATTCATCTTGTAAAAGTAGAAATTAACCACATCTGCATTCTTCATCTCTGCCGCATGGGCCAGCATTCCGGCAGACTTGTGGAAGTCCATGTCCATCTCGATGAACTGCTGCGGCAGAACCCGATGCAACTCCTCTTTCTGTGCATCCGTCAATTTCTGCTTGAGAATAAAGCTCTCCTTGATCTTCTGGCCAAGGGTCGAAACTTTGACCCACTCTCCGGCAGCGATTGCCGGAACCATGTCCATAATACCCTGTTGGATCAATGCCATTTCCTGGTTGATAAGGACAAGCAGATCGGGAGAAAGTTGGACTCGCTGAGAGATTTGCGATTCCATGTGGTGCGCACGGTCGGAAGCCGGCTTCGCATTGTGTTCATGATGCTCATGATTGGCAGCCAGAACAGACTTGGGGAGGCAGAACAGAATGACAGCGAAAATTAGGGATTTTTGTTTCAGCAATGGCATGGTTTGTCTCCTGAAAGTTGAAGGAAAAATTAAAGTGTGGCCAGAATTTAGCAGGCATCATTCCCGAAGCAACCATGGGAAGGCGGTCAATCAGACAGACCAGGCTCAGAAGCAGGTTGCTGATGACGAGATAAGATATGCTATCAGTACGAGTTTTTCACAAATCGATATTTCTTATAAAAGACCCGAGTCAAGATTGAGGTCTTTCGGGCTTATAAATATTAGGATATAAATTGATATCCCACAGATCGGAGAGTGAACTGTGGGATATCAGGTTAAAGTTTGGAGGTAGGGCGTGAAGAAGTTCGCCCATTCAAATTATATAACACTGTTTTAGCTTTTTACAAGCTTCTTGTAACTTTTAGAAATAAATTCAGAATTTTTTAAAAAAGGCCATTAGGATCTAGCCAGGCTGGCCCTAATCTTGTGCAATAAAGAGCTTCCCCAACACCTAGCAAGAAAAAGCTGTTTTTCGTCTTACAAGTCAGAACTCGTAAGAAAAGATTAGTTTCGCTAAGAAGTGGAGGAGGCCAAAACATTTACTTTGACTTGCTGTAAAATTTCAAAGTATCTGGCCCAAAAAACAGAGAACCGATAATGATTTTATAATCAGCAAAGTTTTGCTCGAAAGTCGATTCTTTAGATGACAATGTGATTGATGTGATACATGTGTCATCTTCCCCGCAATCGCTAAAGAATACTCTCTGGACCTCTTTTACAGCTAAAATATTAACCGGTGGAGAGCCGGGGGCATTCACAATCGCCGCTCCTTCACCGCCCCAGATTCCATTATTCTTTAACCTTTTATACGATGTTGACTTTACATTCAAGACATTGCAAAAGACGTTGCAATTTTTAATGTCGAGCGGGTCGTAGTCCACGTCAATGATCGTCTCATATCTTTGGCCGCTTAACGTATCTTTGGTTTGATTATCTTTAGTTTCGTAACTTTTGTCGTAAAAAGTTTCGTATGCTGAGTTACTTGATGATCCACCAATTTTCAAATTAAGGTATTTATATTTAACGGAATCATAAAAGCTACGGAAAAGAAGTTTTTTATAATAATCGTCTGTTTTCATAAAAGTTCTATCGGTCGAGATAATAATTACTCCCCCTTTTCCATTTATGAAAACCCCTTTAATTTTTGAAATATTATAAACCGAAGAGGAATTAGATATTGAATGTAAAGTTTTATCTATCTCTAGCCAACCTTCAGGAATTTTAAAAGAAAATTCATTCTCAGGGTTTATGTAATACCTGTGTTTAACAATAGGATGCGTGGTCGGAGTGCATGCACAGAGGACTATTAGAAAAAGCAAGGAAAGAAATAAAATATTGACCTGCATAGAGCCCACATAAGAGGTCTTTAAGTTTTTAGTATTGTCCTGCACTTTGATCATTTCCATCACCCAAGTTAGCCTTCAAGCGTGACGAGATAATCTTTATTGCACGATCGACGCATAGAATTGACTGAATTTTTGAGACAAAAATCGAAACCTAAAAATCAGTTTAGAAAATTGTCATTGTGCTGTTGGCAGTTTTCACAAGTTAAAGTTATCGAGCCGACATCCAATATGGTGATTCTCCTTTTGAGTGTACAATTTTATTATAACAACCAGATACTCACAAAAACCTCACAAACGACTGATTGTTAAGGACAAATAATGGTTTTCGAGTTTTAATTTACTAAAACTTATTGACCAATGGGAAAGGCCATCAAGGAGCGAAGCCTGGCGGCCTTAATTTCGTCCTTTATAGAGATTCTCAACGACCTATCAATAATAAGCTTTTTTTCGTCTCACAAGTCGT
>CALANC010000306.1 GCA_937925895.1 uncultured Desulfobacterales bacterium | reverse complement strand
AATGACCTTATTAAATTCGGCCTGGGCCTGATTGATTAGTTTCTCCCGTTCCTGCTGTGCTTCATTGACCTCGTTAAACGAAGGCTTTACCCGGTCGGGAGGGTTAACATCCTGCAAGACAACTTGATCCACTTTAATACCTGTCTCATACTGGTTACAGAGTTCCTGTAGTTTTGCCTGCACAGCAACACTGATTTCTTGACGTCCAATTGTCAGAACTTCATTGACGGTACGATCACCAACAATTTCTCTGACCACTGCTTCAGTCATCGCCCTAAATGTTAAGGGGGTTTCCCGCACTTTGAATAGGAATTTGTAGGGATCGGAAATCCGATATTGTACAATCCATTCTACTTCGGCGGCATTAAGATCACCGGTGAGCATCAGTGATTCATCAAGAAAGCTGGCTTGCGAGTACCTTGTACGCACACCAGCCACCTCGGTTCGAAATCCAAACTCTTCCTTTAACTGCCTTTGAACTGAGACCTTAAACAACTTATCAACACCAAGAGGCAATTTAAAGTTTAGACCCGGATCGGCAATGTGCGAAAATTTGCCGAATCTAAGAATAACTCCGACTTCTTCCGGGCTAATAGTAAAAAATGAAGACCAGAGAAAGATAATCACAAAAATCCCAATCACACCATATTTAACAAGATTTGGTGATACATTGGGCATCTTAACCTGATCAAAATCAAAAACGTCTTTGTCAGCCATACGCTGGTGCCCTCCTTTTATAAGTTTGAATTATATAACTTAAATACTCTCCACTAAATGTTTAATATCACGATAAAAATTACAAGTTCCAATTTTCAATTTACAAACAAATCTCAAAATTCAATGTACAATATACAATATAATTCATAATAATAAGTCGGGATTTGATATTTCGAGATTGGAATTTGTTTGAAATTTGTTATTTGTCATTTGGAATTTATAGCAATCCTTTGCATCTCCTTGGTTAATAATATCTAAACTACGTATTAATACAGTTAAAACAACTATTTATTCACAAGGTCCGGAACCCAGAGGTATTTTTTTAAATCAATAATCCCATCAGATGTGAATAGTATTCCTTCTCGTTCAAGTAAGTTTCGTTGTAATGAATCATGATCATTTCGCGTTGCAGAGTAGGATATTTTTCCTTTACTGTTGATTACGCGGTGCCAGGGAATGTTTGTCCCATCTGGCAAACCATGTAAGGCATATCCTACGATCCTGGCCGGAAGTCCCGGACTGACGATTGCTGCGATCTGACCATAAGTAGCAACCTTTCCAGAGGGGATCTTATTGACAACGGCATAAATAATATCAAATGTGTTTCTTTTTAATGAACGATCATTATTCATTTCAATGTTAAGAAGATGGATGAAAATAAAAAGCAAATCCCGTTTTAAACGGGATTCGTATCAGAAAAATAATAGGTCAGGTCTATCCATTTGATTTTTCAAATTCTTTCATGAACTCAGTAAGGCTTTTTATTGCCTCCATTGGCACTGCATTATAAATACTGGCACGGCATCCACCGACAGAACGATGGCCTTTGAGGCCGATCATACCTTCTTCCAAGGCTTTGGCGATAAATTCTTTTTCCAGATCTTCAGATGGTAGCCGGAAAGTGACATTCATGATCGACCGACTTTCTTTACCCACAGTCGCTTTATAAAATTCACCACCATCGAGGATATCATATATCATATTCGCCTTAGTCTGATTGGTCTCGCCTAATTTGGCTAAACCACCACCACTTTTTACCCATTGTAAAACCAGTTTCAGAATGTAGATTCCGAAAGTTGGAGGGGTATTATATAATGAATCTTTGCCGCCGATCAGTTTATAACTGGTCATCGTTGGAATATTAACCGGACTTTTTTCCATCAGATCATCACGAATGATCACAAAGGTTACTCCCGATGGACCCATGTTCTTTTGGGCTCCTGCATAAATCAAACCAAATTTACTGATATCAAAAGGACGGCAACCAATATCAGAAGACATATCGGCAACCAGGGGAACAGATCCAGCGTCCGGATAGTTTGTCCACTGGGTACCAAAAATTGTATTATTCGATGTAATATGTAAATAGGCAGCATCTGAATTAACAGAAAAAGACGATGGAATGTAATTGAAATTCTGGTCTTCAGATGATGCAATAACATTCACGGTTTTTTCAAGTTTTTCTGCTTCAGCAATCGCTTTTTTTGACCAGGCTCCGGTATTGATATAGTCGGCACCCTGATTATCACCAAGTAAATTGAGCGGAACAGCAGCAAACTGCAAAGTTGCACCACCCTGCATGAAAATTGTACGGTAACCATCAGGAATTGAATAAACTTCTTTTGCCAATTCTTCAGCTTCTTTTATAATGGAATCAAAGGTCTTCGACCGATGACTCATTTCCATTACGGATAATCCTTCGCCTTTATAACTGATCAGATCTTCCCTGACCTCTTCCAGAACCGCCAAAGGCAGAGCAGCCGGCCCGGCATTAAAATTAAAAATTCGATTTTTCATGATATCCTCACCAGGTTGATTAAATCCATTTTTTAAGTTTGTTGGAGTGGTAAATATACGAACCAGGAAAATATATTAAAAGAGTTTGTTTATAAATCAAAGCAAATGAAAGATCTAAATTTCTTGCAGCCGTTTTGGGATTTGGCTATATTGATGCTGGTTGCTGGATATCGGAGATTCCAT
>CALANC010000305.1 GCA_937925895.1 uncultured Desulfobacterales bacterium | reverse complement strand
CAAAAGGGTTTGCAAAGCAGTTGGCCTTAGGATCCGCAACCCCCATGATTTGCGGCACACGTATGCGACCATTATGCTCATGGCTCATCAAAGTCCCGGTTATGTTCAAAAGCAGCTGGGCCATAGCTCCATTTCCACCACCATGGATATCTACTGTCACTGGATATCGGGTGAGGGTAGGGAGGGGCTAGAGAAAGCGCTAATGGGTACTAAAAAAACACAAAAAAATTTGTACGAAAATCGCATAAAATCGCATAAATTTAAAAAGCGACCTCAGTAACATACTGAAATCGCTATAAAATATTCGTTTGGTGCCGAAGGCCGGACTTGAACCGGCACGGCTGCTGCCACTACCCCCTCAAGATAGCGTGTCTACCAAATTCCACCACTTCGGCACATTTATGGTAACAAGGTGTTTTTATCGTTTTATTCCGGTTGAGCAGGTTGTACCGGTTGTGAGCTTTTTGTTTCAGGTTGAGGGCTCTCTACAGGAGCAGGGGGCGCAGCCTGCTGTTCAATCGGAGCGGTAGTTTCTGTAATAATGGATTTATCAACCTTATTGCTGGACAAGTATGCAAGCCCCAAAGACGTCAACATGAAAATGACGGCCACAGCCGTTGTCATTTTACCCAGGAAGGTTGAAGCACCTGTGCTTCCGAAAAGCGTTTGGCTTGCACCTCCTCCGAAAGCAGCTCCCATATCAGCCCCTTTTCCGGTTTGAAGCAAAACGATCATTATCAAAGCGATACAGACGATGATGTGCATTATTATTAAGAATGTTGACATAATTTGTGAGACTTTCTAACTAATTGCTGGTTTAATTTTGAAAAAGAAAAATTTTGCCAAAGGTTTCAGGATCAAGGCTTGCGCCACCCACAAGGGCACCATCAACATCAGGCATTCCCATTAGCTCTTTAACATTATTTGGTTTTACGCTACCCCCATATAGTATTATTAGAGATTTAGCAAGAACATTTCCGAAACTTTTTCCAATCAACGCGCGTAAGAACTGATGTACTTCTTGAGCTTGATTGGTGGTGGCCGTCTTACCGGTCCCTATTGCCCAGACAGGTTCATAAGCCATCACAAGCGTTTCAAGGTCATTCGGGCCAAAACCCTCTAACCCGGTTCTTACTTGTTTGTCAAGTACTGAAAAGGTCTCTTCTGATTCGCGTTCACTTTCAGTTTCTCCAACGCACACAACAGGGATTAAATCATTTTTAATGGCGGCCCGTATTTTTTTGTTGATGTTCTCATCGGTTTCGCCGAAATGTTGACGACGTTCTGAATGACCTATAATCACATAATCACATCCGGATGCTTTTAGCATGGATGGGGATATTTCTCCTGTATAGGCGCCTTCGTTCTCCCAAAATAGATTTTGTGCTCCCAAGGAAACATGGCTGTTCTTTACGACCTCCGCTACCGGTGTAAGAGCGGTAAAAGGCGGTGCGATCATTACATCCACATCGGTTGTTGCTGAAGCGAGGGCTACGATTTGCTTGGCAGTTTCAACCGCCTCGGCCGGGGTCTTAAACATCTTCCAGTTTCCGGCAATAAGGGGTTTGCGAAAATCCATTTATCGGTCTCCTCTAAAGATGGGTGGTTTATAATTGTTCTCCGATCATTGCCGCCAGATCGACCATCCGGTTGGCGTAGCCAGCTTCATTGTCATACCAGGCCAGCACTTTAACCATATTGTCGACCGTGTAGGTAGTTAGTCCATCAACAATGGATGATAATGTTGAACCGTTGAAATCGGAGGAGACCAGAGGAAGTTCACTGTATCCAAGTATGCCTGCAAGTGATTTTTCCGAAGCCTCTTTAAGGGCATCGTTTACATCCGAAACGGTAGTGCCTGACTTTTCTATGGTGGCGACAAAATCAACGATGGAGACATTGGGTGTGGGGACACGGATGGCAAGACCGTTGAGTTTGCCGGTAAGTTCCGGTAGAACAAGGGCTACCGCTTTAGCAGCTCCTGTGGTCGTTGGAATCATGGACAATGCGGCCGCTCTTGCCCTACGAAGATCTCTGTGCGGAAAATCCAAGAGGCGTTGGTCGCCTGTATAGGAATGAATTGTGGTCATTAGTCCGCATTTGATGCCAAAATTTTCAAGGAGCACCTTGGCGACCGGCGCAAGGCAATTGGTCGTACAGGAGGCATTTGATATCACATGGTGCTGTCTGGGATCATACTGGTTTGAGTTGACTCCCATGACGATGGTTATGTTAGGCTCCTGGGCAGGTGCCGAGATGATAACTTTGCGTGCCCCGGCAGTGAGATGTTTTGAGGCATTTTCATAATCCCTGAAAAGGCCGGTGCATTCTGCAACAATATCCACACCGTAATCCTTCCAGCCCAGATTGGCAGGATCTTTTACAGACGAAACGCTAATCGATTTCCCGTCCACTTCAATCTCATCTTCTTTCGCTGTTACCTCGGCATCCAGCTTCCCGTGAACAGAATCATATACGAGAAGATGAGCCATTGTGGCCGGATCCATCAGATCATTGATCGCAACAGCCTCGACCTCGGGATGATCGATTAAGGCCCTGAAAACGAGACGTCCTATCCTTCCAAAGCCGTTTATGCCTACTCTAATACTCATATTGCCTCCTTTTTTATTTCCGTTTGTTTCCTTTTAAAATCCCGCTTGCCAGTGAGATGCTCTTTTTCCCAAAAGCTTCGAGAGAAACAGCCAACTTGCTAAGTTCCATGGTGTTTCGAGTCGTCACGGCTTTGATCAGAATCGGAAGATTAACCCCTGATATGACTTCCACCCGTCCTTCCTCAAGAAATGAATAGCTCAAATTGGAAGGCGTTCCTCCGAACATATCCGTAAGGATAAGCACGCCTTTGTTCGTTCCGACCTTTTTAATTCCGACATCGATTTTTTTTCGAAGTTTTTCTGCATTTTCGCCTAAGTTTATAGAAATTGATTCCACGGAATCGGGTCGGTCCCCGATGACAAATTCTGCAGCCTCAATCAGTGCATCCCCAAGATTGCTGTGTGTTACAACTAGTATGCCTATCATAAATCCCCTTTTGAGACCTTTGAAACTTTTTGATTTCTTAAAAAGGCCTCCGATTATCGGTCAATGTCCCGGTGTGTGACGATGATCTTTCTGCCTATTTTTTCGATATGTTCCAATATATATTGGGCAATTGCCACGGAACGATGTCTGCCTCCGGTGCAACCCAGCGCTATGGTTAAATAAGATTTTCCCTCCTTTTCGTATAATGGGATCAAATAGTCAAGCAAGTCCAGATATTTTTTTAAAAACTCCTGTGTAGCATCGTTGTTCAGCACAAAATCTTTGACAGCTTCATCTATCCCGTCCAGGTCTTTGAGTTCAGGAACAAAATACGGATTTCCAAGAAATCGAACATCCATTATCAAATCGGCATGGTTGGGAACCCCGTATTTGAAGCCGAAGGACAAAATGTTTATTCTCATTGGTGCAATGTCTTTGCTCTTTTGCGCAATAACACTTACAGTGGCTTTTAAATCATGGACACTGTAATGGGAAGTATCGATAATTTTGTCCGCTGTATTCCTAAGACCCTCCAATTGCTCCTTTTCCAAACGCAGCCCTTCCAGCAAGCTTTTATCCTGGGAAAGGGGATGATGTCTCCGGGTTTGACTAAAGCGCCGAAGCAGAATTTCTTCGTCTGCTTCGAGAAAGAGGATTTCGAATATATGTCCTTTCCGATTGAGAGATTTGAAGACTTTGGTATATTTGGAAAGAAAGCTTTTTTCGCGTAGATCCATCACAAAAGCGAAGCCGGAAATTTGGGAGTCGCTTTCGATTGGCAGTTCCAGGAACTTGGGGAGGAGTTCCACCGGCATGTTGTCGACGCAATAAAAGCCCGCGTCTTCAAATGCCGCTATAGCGGTACTCTTGCCGGAACCCGAAAGCCCTGTAATAATGAGTATGTTTAGGTTTTTCACTTTTTATTATCATTAATGGTTATCGTGTTTTCCTCCTCCTCCTTGATGATGGAATATAGCTCTTCTCTGCTGGTCGCATTTAATAGGTTTTCCTTAAAAAGCTCGTTTTTCAAGATTCTAGAAATCCTGGCAAGCAGCTTCAAATGAAGACCCGCAGAATTTTCCGGTGTTATAAGCAGGAAAAAAATATGGGTAGGCTTTCCGTCCATGGATTCAAAATCGACACCTGTTCGACTAAGTCCGAATCCCAGAACGAGTGACTCTAAATCTTTTAATTTGCCGTGCGGGATTCCGACACCATCACCTATGCCGGTGCTACCAAGTCGTTCCCGTTCCATTAGAACCTTTACAATATTCTCATGGCTTATACCGGCAATACGGGATATGGGAGTAACGAGTTCCTCGAGAACTCCTTTTTTATCCAGTGCTTTCAAGTCGTAAAGAATTGCTTCTTTATGCAGCACATCAAGAATTTTCATAATGTTCACTAGCAGAATATCAGTTGCTGGGTTGAATCAAGCCGTAATCACCATTTTTGCGTCGATAAAGGACATTAACCCTTTCGGTTC
>CALANC010000304.1 GCA_937925895.1 uncultured Desulfobacterales bacterium | reverse complement strand
GTACATTCAGATCGCGAAAAATCTTACGGTTTTCCTCTAATTTTAGTTCCAGTCCGCCGGAAATCCATGAATAATAGGGCGCAAGCAAATTGTCATAGTGTTCTTTAACACTGGCCATTGATTTTCCATCTGTATGCCATTTTATACAAATTCTAAATTCACTTGGGCAAAATTGTCAAACTCATCTTATATTTTATCCATGACGCCATATGCAGCTTGAATTCTGTCCCGGAGTAAAAAACAAAGCCTTTCCATGATATTAAATCCAAGCTCGGCGTTACCTACCATCATCTGTCTTAAATCCTTACCCTCAATGGCAATGATCGTTGTAGGTTTTTCACAAATTGCAGAGGATATGAGAATATGAGGCATATCCAGGAGCGTGGACCAGCAACCTAAAACCCTTCCTTTGCCCAAAGCTTCTATGACGACACTTCCTTTGCGTGCACCCAGATCTACGGATCTTTCCAGATGTACATAACCTTGGGTAATGATATACAGGTGCTCTCCATAATCACCCTGTTGAAAAACATATTCACCACTTTCATATGTGTTTACCTGACATAGGTCGGCTATTTTGGTTATATCCCTTTTGTCCAACAACTTAAAAAACTCACAATGTTCAAGGGCTTGTTCCATTTCTGATCGGTCCATATATCACCTCTTTTTTTTTCGAGCCCGTCAATGCCCGGGGGGTACAAACAGGAAAAAACTGAGCAAATTATTTATTGCGAAGAAGCTGCCTTTAAAAGTGCTTTTTTGGCAAGTTGGCCGACAGTATATTCAACAAAACGCAAGTCAATAAATAGTTTTATTTTCGAATTATCCGTGGCTAAGCTTTGAAGTAAGGGGCTTGTCAACGCTGTATTGAGGGCACCGGCGATC
The DNA here is from genome assembly GCA_937925895.1 of uncultured Desulfobacterales bacterium. Classification (GTDB taxonomy): domain Bacteria; phylum Desulfobacterota; class Desulfobacteria; order Desulfobacterales; family UBA11574; genus CALANC01. Next base: position 3,386 of record CALANC010000304.1, on the reverse strand, counting down.
CAGGATGCAAGTCCCCGATGAATGGCATCTTCCGACCGCATAAACGGAAGCAGAAAGGGAGATGCATGCTTTACGAGGTGGGGCCAGCTGTGAGCAAGCCTTCCCAGACCCCAGAGGACACCCCTTTGCAGGATGTGATGTTCAATGAAATTGCAGCCCTCATTCACATAAGATATCAGCAAATAGGAATATTCATCAGCCAATCTGTCATTGCGAGCCATTATCTCTCCCATTGCTTCAGGAGATCCCCAGCCGATTCCTCCAGATTCATCGTTGAGGTTCCACATCAAGCGTCTCATAACAACCCGGGCGGATTCAATATCTTGATCGGCTAAGTTGGAAACTACAGCGCCCATTGCCGCAACAGCGCGCCATCGGATCAATTCGTTCTTATGATATAAAAAGGAAAAAAGGGGATTAACTGCTTTTCGCGCAGGTAATAGACAGATCTTTTCAAGGCTCTTTTCAAATTCTTCATCTTCGAGGAGCCCCAGGATTTTCTTCTTGAGTTCCCTGTTGCCAACTGTCATTTGTCAGTGACCGGATTACTGACATTCTTCCCAATGAATGCAGTCTTCCGGACAATATTTAATGGCTTCGTTAACCTCAAACCGAGGATATGAACATAGCTCGGCAATTTCGACGTAATCTAACTTACTGTGATTAAAAACAGATGGGCATAATTCTACACACCCACCACATAAGTTGCATTGACTGAGATCTATCGTGGGTTTTTTCATGTGACTTGTTTTTTTACCAAAAGCATTACTGGTTCGACGGTTATTCTGTTTTGAACCGGCCTATTCAGCTAACAAATCGTTTACAGCCTTGCCAATTTTTTTTCCAAACTCGAAACAGGCCGCTTTGCCTTCTTCATCCGGTACGTATTGGATTTTTACACTTGGATCGATAATATCGAATTTCATCTCTTTAAGTTCGTTATTAATCAATCCAATTGATTCGCCACTCCAGCCGTATGATCCAAATGCCGCACCGATTTTATTTTTGGGTTTAAGTCCTTTCATGTAGGTCAAAATGTCACTGACGGTTGGAAACAGCTGGTTGTTAAGGGTTGGAGAACCTATGATTATCGCACCTGCATCAAGTACTTCAGTCATGACGTCGCTACGATGATATTTTCGTAGGTGAATGGGCCTTACTGGCACGCCCTCGTCAGCTATACCGGCGGCAATTTCCTCTGCCATGATCTCGGTGCTGCGCCACATGGTATCATAAATTACAAGCGCTTTCTTTTCGGGCTTCTGTTCCGCCCACTTTGCATAAGCTGCGATAATTTTTCCCGGATCTTTCCGCCAGATCACCCCGTGATCGGGACATATAATATCGATCTCCAGACCGAGATCCGTCACTTTTCTCAATAGATTTATAATCAGGGGTGAATAGAGCAAGAGGATATTTGCGTAATATTTTTTGGCGTGCTCCAGAATTTCTTCGCCGATTTGATCATCAAATTTTTCGTATCCGGCATAGTGCTGGCCAAATCCATCACTTGAAAAAAGTATCTTGTCCTCTTTTAAATAGGTAAACATGCTGTCCGGCCAATGGATCATCCGGGTTTCCAGAAACGTAAACGTTCTATTACCAAGACTCAGCTCTTCTCCTGTTCCGACGGCATGGTAATTCAAATTCTGGGGAAAATGGCGGGCAAGGTGTTTAGCTCCCATTTTTGAACAATAAAGAGGTTTATCTTCCCCGATTTTATGCATTATTCTCGGTAACCCACCGGAATGGTCCATTTCCGTGTGATTGCTGATGACACAGTCAATACTTTTAGGGTCGACAATTTTGGAAATATTCTCGATGAGCTGATCAGAAAACTCTTTTTTCACTGTGTCGACCAAAGCAATTTTGTCATCAAGGACTAAAAAAGCATTGTAGCTGGTGCCTTGATTGGTGGAATAGCCGTGAAAATCCCGGATGTTCCAGTCAGAAACACCTACATCATAGAGTCCTTTTACAATTTCTATCGGTTTCATATTGCCTCTCATTAGCCTTCTATTTCGAATTCCTCTTTTGAAGCGCCACACACCGGACATTCCCAATCTTCAGGTACATTCTCCCATGATGTTCCGGGATCAACTCCGCTGTCAGGGTCACCTTGTGCAGGGTCGTAAACATATCCACAAATCGTACATACATATTTGTCCATTTTTAGGCCTCCTTTTTTAGTTGTTTTGCACTTGAATTGTACAGAATTCAAGCGGAAAATTAAATTTAAAACAAGTGATTGTCAACTGGAAATGTCGTTTACAAGCGCTTTTACCCTTTTTTCGATTTCATCACTTACATCTTGCATAAATTCTATGGATTTTCCGGCAGGATCCGGCAAGTCCCAGTCCTGTCTTTTTGCTCCCGGTACAAAAGGACATTCTTCTTCACAGCCCATGGTTACAATCATATTGGGCTGTGATGCTGAAAGAGCTTCATCCAATGATTTTGTGTTACGAAACCCCATGTCAATCCCTTTTCCCTGCATGACCTTAACCATGTCAGGATTGATTTTTTCGGCAGGCGCGCTGCCTGCGCAAGAAGCCTCGATTTTGTCTCCAGCATAATATTGGGTAAAGGCCGCAGCCATTTGGCTACGACAGGCATTTTCCCGACAGGCAAACAGAATTTTTTTTCGGTTGAGAAGCGGTTCCAAAAGGCCGGCGACCGCCTCTTGGACGTCTTTTTTGACCGTCGGGTGTTTTTCCATATCTCCCTTGTTTTCGATGCGCCGGTAGGTGAGGCTGCCGTTAAAACCGGCTCCGACGGCGTCAAAGAAGTATTGCGCTGTTAAGTCGATACCCTCAAAGAGATTTTTTCCTTTGGTGGCGCCAACAGACAGGAGAAATCCGCGCCGATAATTTCTGGCCGGATCGGTAAGATTTAGTTTGTATTTTCGGGCCCAGAGGGTTTGGCTTCTGTCGATAAGGGCTTTGAGTTGGGCCGTAACATTATAAAAAAATACAGGAGAGGCCAAAACGATAACGTCCGCCTCGCGAAGGAGCGGATATATTTCATCTTTCATATCATCATCAATGGGGCAGAATCCTTTTTTTTCGCAAACGATATATTCCTTACACGGAATGATATTCTTATGAGTGGCGTCAACGACCTGGGTTCTGGCACCAAACTTTTCAGCCTCATCCATAAAAGTCGAAAGCAAATAATTTGTGTTTCCTTTTTTTCTCGGGCTTCCCTGTAATCCTAAAACCAACATAATCGAGCCTCATTTATTGTGACACGTTTTGCATGTAATTGGACCTGCTTTTTTTCCTGCTTTGGCCGTTTCTTTGTGGCATTTCCTGCAGTTATTCATGACCTCTTTCGTTTTTAGTTTTCCCTGCTTTTTTAAAGCCGTTATAACGCCAAGTTTTTTT
>CALANC010000303.1 GCA_937925895.1 uncultured Desulfobacterales bacterium | reverse complement strand
AGTGCCTTTGCTGAATCTTTGAAGGTGCTTGAAAAAATTTAGGATTAACAAATGGAAGGTGCAAATTGTTACGATGATTGGTTAATAGCCGACATGTACAATTTCCAAGATTTGTGTATAGCGTCAGCTAATCGAAAATTTCGTATAAATGAATAAAACAATATCCATTGGGGAGTTTGAATTGTTGATGAGTTGTCTGGATTTGGACAAATATTTTCAGTTGTAACAATTGGCGATTCTGGAAATTATAGCTTCCGAGAATAGCATCAAGGCTCAGGTTTCTTTATCCATGAATGCTTTTATATGCTCGGTGACTCGGCTGAAATATATGGGTGAAGCCAATAGTATTGCACTGCATTCACCTAATTTAGAAAAAAATACATCCATCGAATCCTGGTGAACCTGACATCCAAAATCGTTTTTAGATTTGAAACATTTAAAACAGCCAATACAAAAATTGATATTTTCCTTTCTCAACAGAATCGTCTCCGTAGTTATACCCTGGACTGTTTTCGTACTCTCCAGCGATTCTTCCAGGAAAATATCCGTGTTTGCCTTACGGGGACTGCCATTTATTCTTAATATCAATAGGGGCTTAATAAACTGTATTCCTTCTATTTATTTTCTTGATTTGAATTTATCTCAATAGCTTTTCAAAGGCGTCAATGAAGATATCTGTGGCGAGATAGATATTTCGGAGGGGGACATATTCATTAACTTGATGAGATAATGCCGGAAGTCCCGGGCCAAAAAGCAATGCCGGGATTTTTCCAATATGGAATAGGTGAGAGCCGTCTGTGCATGCAGGCTTGGTTCCGATTAAAGGATTTTTCCCAATAATTTTTTTATATGAATTTTTTATGGTCTGAACAATCGGTTCAGATTCGGATATTAAGTAAGGGTCCCAGAAGTTCGGTCTCATTTCAATGTCAATTGTGACATCGCTCAGGGCCGCCGAATCAATAATATTCGATAGTTCTGACATAACTGTTTCGGTTGTTTCACCCGGAAGCATTCTTCTATCCAGTGTTATCCGGCATTGATTCGGTATCACATTCGCCTGAGTCCCTCCGCTTATTTGGGTTACTGATAAGCTCGATAAGGACGGTTCGAATTTGTCGTTTCTTATTTTGGGTTTGAAAGTTCGAATCGCATCAATTAATCGCGCACCATACTCTATTGCATTGATGCCAAGGTGAGGCCTGCCTGCATGACACGCTTTACCGGTGATGCTCAAATCAATCCATCTTAAGCCGCGGTTCCCCAGTTCAAGTTTGAGATCAGTCGGCTCGGTTACTATAGCAAAATCTGCATTCAAGCCTATTTTTTGCTCTAATAAGTAGCGAGTTCCAAATTGACTTCCGGTTTCTTCATCTCCAACCGCCATTAAAATTATTTCGCCATTAAATTTTTTTTTTGAACGCTTAAACCCAACCATGGCGGCGGCCATTGCAGCAATGCCTGATTTCATATCACATGTGCCTCTTCCGTACATTTTGCCATCTTGTATTTCACCTCCAAATGGATCCACCGTCCATTCTTTGCCTGGTGCTACCACATCCATGTGACCATTTAAGAGCAGTGTTTTACCGCTTTTTGTCCCTGTGTATTTTGCCACCACATTGACGATACCGTTTTTGCAATCCAATAATTCGGCTTCAATTCTATTCTTATGAAAATAATCGGCAATAATATTGGCGCATTCCTTAGTATCACCAGGAGGATTTACGGTCGGCTGTTTAACCAAAGCTTGTGTTAGTTCGCAAATTTCAGACTCTTTAATGTATCGTGTCATAAGCTCCTCATTCAATAAAATCGATTTTAATGCGAATTTTTACATGCCTAAAAATGCTTTTTTAACAAATTCATTGTTTAATAGCGCCTGACCTGAATCGTTGAGAGTAACTTCACCCTTTTCGATCACATAGGCTCTGGCTGCAACCTGCAGAGAAATATTCGCATTTTGTTCAACTTGTATGTCTTCAAAAGGTTTAGGGCAAATCAGGCACAAAAATAGTATAAGGTTTCGGGTCCCAAATACCTTTTCGTGGTTGTTTAATCAACCTTTTAAGAGCAACTATACCTCCTACGATGAAGCATTGTAATCTTCTTGATTTTCTTCCGCCTCGTCAGGATATCGCGGCCCTACCATAGTAGACATCTGCCGATGTTAAATTTTGCAAAGCTTCATGTTCATGAGTATAATCTAAACCATCTCGATACTATACCTTGAATCTGTCCACTGTCCTTTGAAGCGATACAACTTTATTGATCATTAGACAAGTTAGGTATATAAAAGCATTATATGAAGGGATGGGCATTGTAGACTTTAATGACCTTTTTTGCGGGAAAATCCTAAGAAAGAACCGAGAGACTCTCAAATGGACATATCAATTGGCCCTTTATCGGAAAACGACCTTGAGATCGCTGACAGCATTGTCAGATCTGCATTCGATTTATCTGAAAGCCAGCTTGCAGAAATTTGCCGATACTTTGCATTACAGCCAGATTGGTGGCTCCTAACTACTTTACAGGATGAGTCCGCGAGAGTGATAGGAGCGATAAATTTTGGCCCATTTACCTACCTGGGAATGATGGCCGTTCGCAAGGATTTTCAGCGCAAAGGCATCGGCAAGGCATTGTTGCAGCACATGCTTAACTGGACACAGCAACAGGGTATCTCCCTTCTGAGGCTTGCCACCAGTGAGGCTGGCTTTCCATTATACGCCCGGTTTGGCTTCTCGGTTTTTGATCAGGCACTCCTTTTTCAGCTTACCGATCATTCACATCTTTCAAATTATTCACAACATTTTTACCTACTTCGCATAGATGATATCCAAGTGCTTGTCGATTTCGATACTCCAATTTTCGGAGCATCTCGGGCCGCCATATTTCGAGTTTTGCTCACAGATTTCGCGGATCGTGCCTTCGCTGTCTACGATAAATCCGGGCACATGGATGGGTATTTGTTTGCCCAATTACAGCGGCTGGGGCCATGGGCAGCTCGCAGTCCGCAGGATGCTGAAACGTTACTTCAAGCCGGTTTGACACTTCCCTATGACGAGCCGCCCCTTGCAATCGCCTCCAAACTAAACTTGGCTGCCGCTGATCTGTTGAAGCGTTTCGATTTCCAACTCAAACTCTCAAACCACCATATGTTACAGGGTGGATCGACTCTACCCGATCAACGGAATTTAATCTATGGACATACGAATTTTGGAATTGGTTAAGGAGGACGTTACATGGTAATAGACAGAAGGGTATTGCGCGAGGAAGTTTCGAGGAAGATCGAAGACAATCGGGATGACTTGGTTAGAATCACTCAGGAGTTGGTCAGGATCCCGTCGGTAAATCCTCCAGGGGATTATGAATTTATGGCACAGAAGATGGTCGAGTTCTATAAGGCCGAAGGGTTGGAGCCGATTGTGGCATGTGCACCCGAGGAAGAGGTGAAGGAGTTGGGACTTACATATCCGAGACCCAATGTCATCGCCCGGTTAGAGGGAAAGCAACATACTCCTGTGTTTTGTCTGGATGCTCACATGGATGTGGTGAGTGTGGGTGACGAATCCATGTGGAAGTATCCACCCTTTGGTGGGGAAATCCACGACGGCAAAATATATGGAAGAGGTGCAGAGGATACCAAATGCCATCTGGCGGCTCAATTGATTGTGCTCAGGGCGATCAAAGAGGCGGGCATAGAATTGAAGGGAGATTTGATCCTTACGTCCACGGTTGACGATGAAATCGGACAATGGCCCGGTATGGGATACCTCATTGAAAAGGGCTTCCAGGAACATGGATTTAATAAGCCCGACTACCATATTGCCGGAGAACCCACTGGTCTTGAAACGGTGGGTTGTCTGGCCCGAGGACGACTTTGGTATGAAATCATTTTCAAAGGGATCTCGGCCCATGGCGGAAATCCGAAAGAAGGTGTTAATGCTATCGAAAAGGCCATATCGCTCGCGAATGCCGTATTGTCATATGAAATCAAAACGGACCCGCTTATGGGCAGCGACACCATTAATATCGGCATCCTGCATGGGGGAGACGCCATCAACGTCGTTCCGGGCCGATGCAAAATAACCTTTGATATTCGGCCGGCAACAAAAAAAGAAGTCGTGAAGCAATTCATGGATGAAACCTTCAATAGGCTAAAGGATAAAGATCCAGACTTTAAGATTGAAAGCATTAGGTTGCTGAATGACAGACAGACCGGCGGCATCGGGCCGGATCATGAATTTGTAAAAACGGTACAAAAGGTTGTCGAGGAAATGACTGGAAAGAAAGTTACCCCCTCAGGAAACATGGTGGGATACTCTTCATTAGGAAATGCCTACTGGACATCAATTAACGGCATAGCCGGTCTGATGTATGGGGGGGGCGATTTCATCAGAGCCCACAGTGTAGACGAATTTATTACAGTCGATGAACTTGTGGAGACGGCAAAGGTGTTTGCCGGCTTAGTTGTAGAGTTATGTGGCTAATAATAGATTAGGACGAACATCTGAGGTTCTCCTGCAAGGGCGTGATCCGGGGAAGTAGGTTTTATGGGCAACGACTTGAAGGCCGCGTTATTCAATCCGTTACAATTCGCTTCAATTACTGCGAGAAACCGTGTGGTTATGGCGCCGATGGTGACGAATTTCGCCAGTTCCTTTGACGAAGTCACAGACCACCAGGTTGCGTACTATGCTGAACGAGCACGGGGCGGCGTGGGCACCATTGTCGTTGAGGCCTCACCCATCAGCACTCGAGGACGCATAAGCTCACATCAGATTGGATCTTATGATGACCGCTTTATTCCCGGGCTAACCCGTTTGGCAGGTGCGATTCAGGATGCGGGTGCCGTTGCGCTATTGCAGCTTTGTCATGGCGGACCGAAAATTTTAACCCCAGCCGGAATACGCACCGAATCAGTATCCCCTGTGGCTGTCCGCGAGGGCGATGTACCGCGCGCCCTCTCAGTTGCAGAATTTCGTGATGTACGACGCCAATTCGTCTTGGCCGCCCAGAGAGCTCAAAAGGCCGGGTTTGACGGGATTGAACTTCATGCTGCACATTTCTACCTGCTCAGTGCCTCACTTTCGCCCTATACCAACCGCAGGACGGACGAATACGGAGGTAGCGTCGTGAACCGTACCAGGCTCAGCTGTGAGGTCATCGAGGATATCAAGTCAACGCTCAGCCCAGATTATCCAGTTTGGGTTCGCATTCACGCTTGCGAGGCGCTTGATCCAGGATTGAGTCTGGTAGAAGGTCGGCAGGTTGCCAGTATTCTGGAAGCAGCCGGAGCAGATGCCATCCATGTTTCAGCCTACACGCTGCCGATCAACAAAAAAATTAAGGGTACAGTGAACATCCGCGTTGGGGCCATGCCGTTGAAAGATACACCACCAGGGCCGTTTCTAGATTATGCGGCGGCGATTAAACAAGCTGTAAATATTCCAGTGATTGCGGTCGCCAAGCTCGACGATTGGATTATCGCTTCAAGGGCTCTGGTGGATGGCAAGTGTGACATGGTTGCCCTGGCTCGCCAGCTGCTTTGTGATCCATATTGGGCTCGCAAGGTGCAGAGCGGGCTGTCTAATGATATCGTTCATTGCAAATACTGTATGACCTGCCATACGGCCCAGCAACGTGGAGAAGCAGTGCGGTGCGCACAAAATTATAACTTATTTGGGAAACCGATCTACAAGGACACATGAAGGACTTTTCATTTATAATTGGTCAGATTCGTCACCCTGGGGGCAAAAAATGTCGGATGAATTCCACAGTAAAGTAATTGTTGTTACCGGAGCATCTGCCGGAATCGGTAAAAAACTGAGCTTGTCGTTGCTTCAAAAAGGGGCCAGAGTTGTTGTCTGTTCTCGTCACTCCAGAAAACTTGAAGAGTTGGAGAGTGCCTGGGACAAGGGCACGGGCGAGCTTTTGAGCGTCACCTGCGATGTATCGCAATCTAAAGACGTTCAGGGGCTGGTGAATAGCGTGATAGCGCATTTTGGTAAAATCCACGGCTTTGTCAACAATGCTGGACTTTACCCCTGCACGCCTTTCCTAGAGTTAGCCGAAGAAGAATGGGACAAGGTCCTGGATACGAATCTGAAGGGAGCTTTCCTGTGTAGCCAGGCAGTTGCCAAAACCATGATCTCCGAGGGGATTAAGGGAAGTATTGTCAATGTCGGTTCCACTTCCAGTCTCATTGCCCGTCCCGGCGTCATCC
>CALANC010000302.1 GCA_937925895.1 uncultured Desulfobacterales bacterium | reverse complement strand
GTTAAAATAGGTTCATCGATCGGAGGCCTTTGAGGGGGGGGTGTCCTCACCCTCCCACATCATAAATTAACCTCTTGAGAATTAACTTATGTTAACTTATTCCATATTGAATTTACCCTCGTTGGAGAGAAAAAATCTCATCCTTTTGTACCCCTCACCTCAATAATTTCGCCAGGTTCGACCGAGGGTACTACCCCTCCAATTCCATACTTTGCCGGCACCTCATACCCCCTCTGAACGCCCTTGTCATCGTTATGGGTGGCATATAGGAATTTAATTATATTCAATGTGTTAAGGTTAACAGGGCGACCAGGGTATAAGGGGCAAAGGGTGGCCCAAGATGGTGGGGTGACCCTGATCATATGGGGTCAGAAGGACCCTCCCTGGTGACCAAGGTATCCATGTTGTCATCAGGGGGCGGTGACCCTTGGCATGGGTCCAGATGTTCAGCAAGGACCCTCAAAGTGAGTAGGGGGCCAGGGGTCGAAGGGTCATCACAGGTGGTAAAGGCAACCCTGTCAATTCGGGTTCAAAGGCACCTTCTGGTCCACAAGGAGGGCAGGGTGCCAGAGGCCGTATGTAACCATCCACAAGAAGGTGGTAAGGGTGCCAAGGTTCCGGCCGCCCTGGCAACCAAGGGAACCAAGGTATCCGCGGTACCTGGAGTCGAAGGGTGACCCAAGGTGGTAGAGGCAACCCTGGTCATATGAGTCGAGGGGGTCAGGGACCCTCAAGATAAACAGGGCTCAAGGAACCGGAGGTACCCTCTCCAAGGAGGTGGAGGTGGTAGCCAAGGTTCCAGGGTCCTGAAGGCGCTCCCTCTATTTTCTGCCAGTTTTTCACCTTTGCTCTATGGTTACCATAATATTCTTCTCGCCACGTTGCATTCAAACGCTTATATTAAACACTTTTATGCGATATTATGATTTAATAAATAAATGTTAAAACAAATATTTAATAATCATTAAATAATGTTAAACTTTAAGCAAAAATCGGAAGAAATGCGGACAAAAATAGGGTATAAATAACTCTGTTAATCTCCAGGGCCAACCTTGCCGGTACCTTATACCCCCCCTCGGAGGCCCAGGTCGTTGTTAAAGGTCGACCTCAAAACCTTCAGGGTATTCAGAGGGTCTTAAGGGTGGCAGGGAAGATCAGGGTATCCATGGTGTCCAGGGGTGGCCCAGGTGGTAGGGTGTGACTATGGTTCTGTAGGTTCTGGGTCGGATGGGCAGATTCTGAAGGTGGTTAGGGTTCAAGTGGACGAAAGGGTTTCTCAGGATATCCAAGGTTGAAAAATACCAAACGATATGAGAAATAAGGAGGATTTCGATGGTAGGCCTGAAAACGGGTAGAGGTTGAAAGACTTATTGCTTTGTTCCTCGGAAAAACTGGGTGCATTTTGGGTGCAAAATATGCGCTTTATGCGGCCTTATGCGGAGTTGTTGACAATATTTTAAAAAAGATTATAATGGCCGAAACCCTTAAAATCGTTGATTTTATTGTGGAGCCGACGGGCGGACTCGAACCGCCTACCTGCTGATTACGAATCAGCTGCTCTACCGAATGAGCTACGCCGGCAAAACAAAAAACACCTACTTTTTTTATGAATCAAAATCAAGAAAAAACATCGCTCGAACGATTAATCGACGCGATAGCCGAGGATGCCGGCAACTTTGCCTGTACGGGACTTTCAGGATCCGAGAAGGCTTATCTGGTGTCAAAGTTATATATGACGAGAAAAGCACCTGTTGTCGTTATCGTTCCTTCGGCAAAAGAAGCAGAAGCGTGTTTAGAAGATCTGCGGTTTTTTTTAAAAAAGCCCGCACCACCCGTTATATATTTTCCATCATACAATATTTTACCTTACAAATATCTTGCTTACCACAGTACAACGGCGGCCAGGCGGATTGGTTCTTTATTCAGGCTTGTAGTTGATGAGGAAAGGCCTATCGTTGTTACGACCGCGCTGGCGTTGCTGCAAAAAGTCATACCAAAACAGGAACTCTGCAATTATGCAGAACTGATGATGGTTGGTGAGGAAATCGATAGGGACCAGTTGGCCGAAAAACTGGTATCCGGCGGTTATGTGCGGTCCGCTATTGCTGAAGAACCAGGTGATTTTTGTATTAGGGGAGGAATTCTAGATGTTTTTTGCCCTCTCTATCCAGACCCGCTGAGAATTGAATTTTTCGGAGACATGGTAGAATCCTTAAGGTTTTTTTCCGCTGCAAACCAGAGAACGCTGAGAAGAGCCGAGGAAGCCGTCATCTTACCGGCTCGAGAAGCAATAGTAAAAAAAGAACGATTAGATCGTATTTTAGGCAGGATACGCGAACAGGCCTCGAAGCTTAATGTACCTGTAACAAAGGTCAGGAGTTTGATTGATCGCATCAAGCAAGAGAGCGCGTTTCCGGGCCTCGAAAGCCTCATCCCTCTAATTTATCCTTTTCTTTCAACTTTTTTTGATTACACCCCTGAGGATTCGGTTTTTATTATCACCGAGCCGATCGAAACTGAAAAAGCCGTTGAGCAATTGATACAGCAAGCATCAACAAGTTTTGAGGCTGCATGTAATGAGGCCAGACTCTGTGTCGAACCGGATGATCTTTATCTAAAATGGCCTGAAGTAAAAGAAATTTTGAAACAAAAAAGTAATCTGACGGTTAATAGGATCTCGATTTCCAAAGGCATCTTGAACGGTGAGGCGGTATCCGGGGAATTTAACTTTACCGTTAAGGACAACGCCATCGTTGGTATGGGACTCAAGCGTCGTAGGGATAAAGGTTTGTTTAGGCCTGTTGTGACATGGATCAATGAGCAAAGGAAATCAGGGTTTCTCACACTGCTTGTTTGCAGCACCCCAACACAGGCAGACAGGCTGAGGTCCCTTTTGATACCATATGGTATCCAACTAGAGGTAATTGAGAGTTTGCCTGATGCAAAACAGAACAGAGGAAAGGCATATATATGCCTTGGTCGAATTTCCTCCGGGTTTGTCTGGCCGGCTGAATTTTTGGCCATTATTACGGAGGAAGAAATATTCGGAACGAAATACCGTCACAGGATGAAACCGGAACAACAGGCCAGGACCGAATTTCTTTCAGTTGAAGATTTGAAAAAAGGAGACCTGGTCGTTCACGTGGAACACGGAATCGGACAGTATGAAGGTTTAGTAAAACTAAAGCTGAACGGATCGAGCAATGATTTTATTTTGGTTATTTATAAAAATAATGACAAGCTCTATCTTCCCATAGACCGCATGAATATGGTCCAAAAATATATGGGGGTGGATAATGTCGAGCCGGTGCTTGACAAAATGGGTGGTACGTCGTGGAAACGAGTGAAAGCAAGGGTAAAAAAATCGGCGGAGAAAATCGCCGGAGAACTTCTTAAACTCTATGCCGTGCGTAAGGTGAGCAGGGGACATGCTTATGGAGACGTCGACGTTGGTTTTGCAGATTTTGAAACCGGCTTTCCATATGAAGAGACAACAGACCAGATACGGGCCATCGAGGATGTCCTAAAAGACATGAAAACACAAATTCCCATGGACAGATTGGTCTGTGGTGACGTGGGATATGGCAAAACGGAAGTCGCCCTCCGCGCCTCGTTTTTGGCCGTAAACGATGCCAAACAAGTTGCCGTATTGGTTCCGACAACGGTATTGGCGGAACAGCATTTTTCGACGTTTGCTGAGCGTTTTGATCGTTATCCGATCAATGTTGCCTGCTTGAGCAGGTTTCGTTCTTTTCAGGAACAACGTTCAATTCTTGGTGACCTAAAATCAGGAAAAATAGATGTTGTTATCGGTACGCACCGCCTGCTCCAGAAAGACGTTGTGTTTAAAGATCTGGGGCTTGTCGTGCTGGATGAAGAACAGCGTTTTGGTGTTGTACATAAGGAGAAGTTGAAAAAAATTCGAAGAACAGTGGATGTGCTGGCCCTAACGGCCACCCCGATTCCACGAACGCTTCATATGTCCATGATGGGAATACGAGATATCAGTATAATTTCAACTCCACCGGAACATAGGAAATCTATTATCACCTACATTTCTGAATTTGATGACGGCATTATCTCGGAAGCGATACAAAATGAGTTAAACAGGGGAGGGCAGGTCTTTTTTGTTCACAATAATATTCATTCCATAGGGGCAATGGCAAAACATTTGCAGCAACTCGTCCCCGGGGTAAAGCTTGATGTCGCCCACGGCCGTTTGGATGAAGATACCCTGGAGTACGTGATGTTTCGATTTCTCAATAGAGAGATAGACATGCTGGTGTGTACGACCATCATTGAATCGGGACTTGATATCCCCTCAGCCAACACCATATTAATCAATCGGGCGGACAGATTCGGCCTGACTCAGATTTACCAATTACGGGGTCGCGTGGGACGGCTGGATGAACAAGCTTATGCTTATCTCCTTATTCCCAAGGAAAGTTCATTGGGGAAAAATGCTCAAAAACGTTTGAAGACATTAATGGAGCACAGTGATCTCGGTTCAGGTTTTCAAATCGCTATGAGTGATTTGAAAATTAGAGGAGGAGGGACAATCCTAGGTGCTTCTCAATCCGGGCATATTGCTGCAGTCGGTTATGACATGTTTCTAAAGCTGATGGAAGATTCAATATCTGAGTTAAAAGGAGAACCTGTTCCTGAAAATCTCGAACCTGAAATAAACATAACCATGTCGGCTTTCATTCCCGAATCATACATACCGGATATTGATCAGCGTCTTTCAGCATACCGTCGTTTGGCAAGGATGACGGACATCGGTGATGTAAAGGATTTAAAAGAAGAAATAATTGATCGCTATGGTGCCATTCCGGTCGAAGCCGAAAACCTTTTTAAAAAAATTAAACTCCGAGTATTGGCCATTAAAGCCGGTGTCAAACGGCTGGATCTTGTCCAACAACAACTCTCCCTATCTTTCTCTGAAACACATCAAAAAAACCCGGGTGGTATCATTGATTTGATTCATTCGGGTACCGGACAATATAGGTTCACTCCAGACCATGTGCTTAAGGCAAAACTGACACAAAGCAAAACCAGCGGTAATATTGCCCAAATTAAAAACATCTTGAAAGAAATTAAACAACGTGTTAACCACTGAAAAATTTTTTAATTTATTGTTATCAATGATAAAAAATAATTATAAAATTTATTTTTATATTTCTGCGTTGGCGGTTATTTTCGTTTTTGCCGGGTGTTCAGGTTCAGAGTCTCGACTTGAGGATGAATATTTTATTCGCTTGGGAGACAGAGTTGTAACGGTTTCCGATTTTAACAGAGCTTTTGAGATTGCAAAGGGTGCATACCCCCATAATGCGATGCAGGATCGCGCTGCAGTCAGGGATGCACAGGTACGCCTTTTAAATCAGATGGTCGAGGAACTGATTCTCCTGGAAAGAGCTGAAGAGCTGGGGATCCAAATTTCCGATAATGAATTCGAAAAGATCGTTTCGGAAATAAAGGGGGATTATCCCGACGACGTTTTTGAGAAGATATTGCTCGAGTATGCCGTTCCTTATCATTCCTGGGAAAGAGGATTGAAGGTCCGAATACTTATGGAGAGAGTGGTTGCTGAAGAACTGGCCGATCAGGTCGAAATAACACCTGCTGAAATTAAGAAATATTATCGTGAACACCACAAAAACAACAGTGAAGCATCAGGTCAACAAGAAATGCCAAAAGAGTTAAGTGCGACGATTATGAAGCAATTACGAAGAAAAAAGGTAGAAAAGGTTTATTTTACGTGGATAAATAAAATGAAAGAGAACTACACGATAGAAATAAACAACATCCAATGGGAAAAGATCGTAGGTTCGTGAAAAGCCAAATACAGGTTTTTTTAATTCATCAAGAAATAGAAAAAATGGTAACTTTTTTTAAAAAATGCTTGGTATATATCTTTCTTTTTATTGCGTTGGCGGTTCCTTTTAACGACATGGTTGAGAGTGCAGAAGTTGTTGATCGCATCGTGGCTATAGTCAATGATGATATCGTGACGTTATACGAACTTAACCGTGCAATCAAACCGTATGCGGATAAGATCGGAGCACTTGGGTATTCGCTGGATAAAAAGGACAAAATGCTTTTTACGGTTCGCGAGGACGTTCTCAAACAACTGGTTGATGAAAAAATCAGAGATCAGGAGGTAAGGCGCGCCAACATTAAAGTCAGTGAGAAAGAGATCGATCTTACCATTGAGCATTTTAAAAAGGCAAATTATCTAACAGATGAAGATCTGAGGGAAGCACTGGCCAAGGATGGGCTCACCTTGGAGGAGTATAGGGAGAAAATGAAGGAGCAGATCCTCAGGGTAAAACTTATCAACCTCGAAGTAAAATCCAAGATTGTTATTACTAAAGAAGAAGTTAAGTCCTACTATGAAAATCAGATTGATAAATATCGTGGTGAGAGGAAATATCACCTTCGAAATATAATTATGAATATTCCCCCATTTGCCGGTGATAAAGAAAAGTCCGAGATCAGGAAAAAAATGGATGCCGTCCTGGCAAAATTGATAGCCGGGGAACCTTTTGAAACGCTGGCAATGGCTCACTCTGAATCATCTTTTGCTTCTGATGGGGGGGATCTGGGGTTGTTCAGACTGGATGAGCTCTCGGAACAGATCAAAGAGGCAATTAAAGATCTCAAGGCCGGTGATTTTACAAATGTACTGGATACGGATTTAGGACTACAAATTTTTTTTGTTGAAGAGATTGTTACATCAGAGGCGAAGCCTCTTGAGAAGGTGGAGCCGGAAATTGAAAAGATACTCTATAACGAGATCGTCAACGAAAGATTTCAGACCTGGCTAGAGGGGTTACGCAAGCGGGCTCATATAAAGATTATCAGATAATTCCTTGCCTGAATCTTGCCTGAACATTGATGAGAACCTTCAAGATAGTTAATTGGCAAGGATCTTAAAAGAACACGGAACGATAAGATGTACGGTGAACGCAGTAAAATACTTATCGACAGCATCAAAAGATTGCTTAGGCGGAATGCTGTGACCCATCTCCGCAAAATGGTGAACAAAACACATGCGGCGGATTTGGCTATAGTTTTCCGGTCACTTTCTCTGCCGGACCAGCATAAGCTTCTTGATATGATAGATGACATAAGTAAAAAGGGAGCTCTTTTTGGGGAACTCGATGAAGAAACCCTCCCTGCTATAGTAGAAGGCCTGGACCTGGATTATATCGTCGAAATCCTTGAACACACGGCTACCGACGACGTGGCTGATTTGTTAGGCCTGCTGCCCGAAGAGAAATCTGATGCTATTCTGAAAAGAATGAAAGATGAAGGCTCGGAGGAAATTGAAGGCCTGCTTCGATATCGGGACGACAGTGCAGGCGGCATCATGGTGCCTGATTTTATTGCCTTGACAGAGGAAATGACCGCTGGTGAAGCCATTGCATCGATTCAAAAAGAACATATAGACGTAGAGATGCCTTTCTATCTCTATGCGGTCGATGAATATGGCAAATTGGTTGGTGTAAGCTCTCTGAGGCAACTTGTGGTCGTACCACCTGAAAAACCTCTAAAAGACTTCATGACAACCGATGTTTTTTCAGTTCAGACCGACATGGACCAGGAAGAGGTCGCAAAAATAGTTGCCCGTTATGATATCCTTGCGGTGCCGGTTGTGAACGAATCAAATCAATTGGTCGGTATTGTAACGGTTGATGATGTTATTGATATCTTTAGA
>CALANC010000301.1 GCA_937925895.1 uncultured Desulfobacterales bacterium | reverse complement strand
GCATTGATAAAAATCAATGCGAACCGTGATCTACCGGTTTTGCCCTTCGGAGATTCCGACATTCTTAAAGTTGGCCAGTGGGTCGTTGCCATCGGCAATCCTTTTGGCCTTGAATCAACGGTCACGGCGGGTATCGTCAGTGCCAAAGGGCGAGTCATCGGGTCAGGACCATATGATGATTTCATTCAGACCGATGCGTCCATTAATCCGGGTAACAGCGGAGGTCCCCTTCTCAATATGAAAGGCGAGGTCGTCGGAATTAATACAGCAATTGTTGCGGGCGGGCAGGGAATCGGATTTGCTATTCCGATAAATCTAGCCAAAGGAATTATCGAACAGCTCATAAGTAAAGGCGAGGTTACCAGAGGATGGCTTGGAGTGAGTATCCAGGACATCAATAAGGAAGTCGCAGCTTACTATGGGATTGAAGATAAAAAAGGAGTTTTGGTTATAGAGGTTTTTCCCGGCGATCCGGCAGATAATGCGGGGATTAAGTCAAAAGACATTATTCTATCAGTTAATGGAAAGAAAGTAAGAACGACTCGTGAGCTCACAAGTTTGGTAGCAGATATCGATGTCGGTGATACTGCAAAAATAACGGTATGGCGGAGCGGCAAAACCAAGACGTTGAAGGTTAAAATTGCAAAAAGAGACGAGGAAAAGATTGTCGCTAAAGGTTCCCAAAGGGAAAATCGGGATGAACTCGGAATGCGTGTTGCGGAATTGACGGAGGAAATGACGCGTCAATTCAATCTCAAAAATAATAAAGGCGTCGTTGTTACCGGGGTTGATCCCGGCGGCAAGGCAGCTGAAGCCGGTGTCAAAGTCCGCGATATTATTAAAGAGATCAATCACAAAGAAATACTAAGCGTTAACGATCTTAACACAGCCGTCAATGAGGTGAAAGAAGGCGAAGCCATAAATTTGTTTATCTGGCGAATGCATCGCGGATTTCTGGTCATAAAGATAACCAAATAATGACACAGAAACTGACCCCTAACAAAGCTAATTTAACAATTAGGTCTCATATTGATAATATTGATTAGAGTGATTATTCATTATTATCTTTGATGATTTCGTAAAAAGTATGGTTTGCTCGCTCCGCGAGCATTTTTTGGATTCATAAAAAGCTTCACTAAATTGCAAGAACTCGGGCTAATGCCCTCAAACAGCTTGCAATTCTTAACGTTCAGCTTCCTATGAATCTTTCCCCAAAAATTCTCAATGTCGCTCGTAAAACACTTTTTACTACACCATCAGCACCTGGAGAAAAAAAATGGAACGTACCACATTATCAATACCCAATATATCCTGTGGCCATTGTGTCATGAGCATCAAAAATGAATTGAACGAACAGGATGGTATAAAAAGCGTAGAAGGCGATCCGGAAAACAAACAGATTACCATTGAATGGGAATCCCCGATCACTCTGGATAAGATTAAAGAAACTCTGAAAGAAATCAATTATCCGGCTTCATAAAAAGGAACTGAGATGAATAATGCTATGAGATATTATTCATTAGGGATGCGAACCAATGGCTGATCAAGCAATTACATTACCTGTCGCCGGAATGACCTGCGCTAACTGTGCACTAAACATTGAACGTGGGGTCAAAAAGCTCAATGGCGTTCAAAATATCAGCGTTAATTTTGCCTCTGAACAGGCAATGGTTTCGTTTGATCCGAAACAACTCCAAGTCCAGGATGTTGTCCAAAAAATCCATGACGCAGGCTATGCGGTTACTACAGCAAAGACAGAACTTCCGGTAACCGGAATGACCTGTGCCAACTGTGCCATGAACATTGAACGGGCTTTAAACAAAAAAGCCTTGGGGGTTGTCAATGCCTCAGTTAATTTTGCCTCCGAACGGGTTTCCATCGAATATGTTCCAGCTGTAATAACCCTCGATGGAATCGCTGAGACCATAAAAAAAGCCGGATTCACCGCGATCCTCCCGGACGATGTTATTGAATCAGAAGATGCCGAAAAACTGGCAAGGGATGCTGAAATAAAAGATCAGACCCGAAAATTTTTCATTGGCGTTCTTTTTGCCCTCCCTCTTTTCGTTCTCAGTATGGGCCGCGACTTTGGCCTCACAGGTCCGTGGAGTCACGCCCTTTGGGTAAACTGGCTTTTTTTGATAATGGCCACCCCGGTTCAGTTTTACACCGGATGGGATTATTACGTCGGCGGTTTAAAAAGTTTGAAAAACCGGAGCGCCAACATGGATGTGCTGGTTGCCATGGGGTCTTCGGTTGCCTATTTCTACTCTTTTGCAGTGCTTGTAGTTCCTTCTCTGGGTGAACATGTCTATTTTGAAACATCAGCTGTAATTATTACTCTGATTAAACTCGGCAAAATGCTTGAATCCCGAACCAAGGGAAGAACGGGAGGGGCCATTCGCAAGCTCATTGGTCTGCGCCCAAAAACCGCGACAATCATCGAGGACACCATTGAAAAAGAAATCCCCTTGACCAGGGTTCAAGTTGATGATGTTGTAATGGTAAGACCCGGAGAACGAATCCCGGTTGACGGCATTATACTTGAAGGTGAGTCATCTGTTGATGAATCCATGCTTAGCGGGGAACCGCTGCCGATTGACA
Organism: uncultured Desulfobacterales bacterium; assembly: GCA_937925895.1. Taxonomy (GTDB): domain Bacteria; phylum Desulfobacterota; class Desulfobacteria; order Desulfobacterales; family UBA11574; genus CALANC01. The sequence goes on along the minus strand of CALANC010000301.1, from coordinate 2,278 downwards.
AACAAAGCGGTGATAATATTGTCGGTGGAACCATCAATGGTGAAGGTCTTTTAAAATTTAAGGCCACGCGAGTCGGTAAAGATACCGCCCTGGCTCAAATCATAAGGTTGGTCCAAGAAGCTCAGGGAAGCAAAGCGCCCATCCAGGCACTGGCAGACCGGGTGGCGGCTATCTTTGTTCCGACAGTCATTGCCATCGCTCTGGTCACGTTTGCCTTGTGGTGGGGAATAACCGGAACGTTTGTACCGGCCATGATACGGCTGGTGGCCGTGCTTGTCATCGCCTGCCCTTGCGCCCTGGGTCTTGCGACGCCCACGGCCATCATGGCAGGTACCGGTAAAGGTGCTGAAAAAGGGGTCTTGTTTAAAAACAGTGAAGCTCTTGAATTAGCCACAAAACTCGATGCCATTGTATTGGACAAAACGGGAACCATCACCATGGGAAAACCGGCGGTGGCCGATGTTATTCCATTCGACCCCACTTGCTATACCAAAGAACAGCTTCTACAGATCGGAGCCTCTGTTGAAAAAGGATCAGAACATCCGCTGGGCAAGGCCATAGTCAGTGAGGCCCAAACCTTAGGGATAGAACTTTTTGAACCGCAAGAGTTTAGGGCATTTGGCGGATTTGGTGTTCAGGCCCGGATAAATGGCAGTTTTGTCAGAATCGGAAAGCCCCGATGGTTCAAAGATTTGGGAATTGACATAGATAAAGCCGAGGACAAGATCCAACTTCTTCAGTCTGAAGGCAAAACGGTTATGGTGGTTGTATTGGAAGATAGTCTCTACGGTGTGATTTCTGTTTCAGATTCCTTGAAGCCGGAATCTAAAACCGCAATTCAACAACTTCATGATCAGAATCTTGAGGTGATTATGCTCACTGGAGATAACCTTAAGACCGCCCAATCCATCGCCTCCCTGGTTAATATTGACCACATTCTTGCAGAGGTTCGTCCTAAAGAAAAATCATCGACAATTAAATCGTTACAGGAAACAGGCAAAAAGGTCGGCATGGTGGGGGACGGGATCAATGATGCACCGGCGCTTGCTCAGGCCGATGTCGGCCTGGCTATAGGAACAGGGACGGACGTTGCCATTGAAACCGGTGACGTTATTCTTTCGAGTGGCAGCTTGCTGGGCGTGTCTCGGGCCATGCTGCTCAGCCGAAAAACCATGCGTACGGTCAAACAGAACCTCTTTTTTGCCTTTCTTTACAATACCATGTTGATTCCGGTGGCAGCAGGTATTCTCGCTCCGTTTGATTTTTTCCCGAACTTTTTAAGACAGCTTCACCCCATCCTTGCGGCCCTGGCAATGGCAATGAGCAGCATTTCAGTGGTAACCAACAGTCTTCGTTTGTATAACACAAAAATCGAAATATAATGTCTGATCTATTATCGTGGTGGCAACATTTGCCTGAAAAAATGAGCCCCGTTATCTTTGAAATCGGATGGTTCAAACTTCAGTATTACGGGCTGATGTATATCGTTGCATTTGCAATCACTTACGGGTTGGTATTAAACAGAATAAAGCGTGAAGAACGTTTCCAAATCAAAGCCGATGATATTCAAGGCATCATGATGTTTATGATTATCGGCCTAATCATCGGCGCACGGTTAGGATACGTAATGTTTTACAATTTTACCTATTATATCGGCAATCCACTCGAAGTATTCCTTCCTTTCCAATTTTCAGGCGGTATATCTTTTACCGGTATTTCCGGGATGTCTTTCCATGGGGGCTTGATCGGTGTGCTTATTTCATCCTGGTTGTACACGAGAAAAACCGGTCTGAATTTTTGGGATATGGCCGATTTATTTGCGCCTGCCGCTCCTTTGGGATATACATTCGGACGACTGGGTAATTTCATTAACGGTGAATTATACGGTAGAATTACCACATCGCCCATCGGCATGTATTTCCCGTCTGCACCTGGAACGGGTCTCAGGCACCCGTCACAGCTTTATGAAGCTTTGTTTGAAGGTATTTTTCTTTTTTTTGTTTTATGGAGTATAAGAAAAAGGCAAAGCCCCAGAGGAGCAATGGTTGCCTTTTATCTCATAGGTTATGGGATCGTCAGATTTGTTATAGAATATTTTCGCCAGCCGGATGCTCATCTCGAATTGGTATTGATGTCATTATCCATGGGCCAGGTGCTTTGCGGCGCGATGATTGCCGGTGGTATATTCTTGTATCTTTATTTATATCATAGATCAACGCATCCACATGCCACTTTGTAGCAGTAACAACACTATGTAATAAATTACACAATTTTTATA
>CALANC010000300.1 GCA_937925895.1 uncultured Desulfobacterales bacterium | reverse complement strand
GCCGACTTGTAATACTGGCCATAATAATTGATCCATCCTCGAACAACAGAGTTGATGACGAATGATATCTCCTCCATCGACTTGTCACTCATGAATATATATGTAATTGTGGGGTAATTTTCTTAATATTGTGAAATGTTTTTCATAATGATGCTATGTGTGTCTTTGGATGTTGGAATGAATCAATGGAAAGAAGTAATGTGGTTGATTACAGATATCTTGCCAGTATCTCCGAACGACCTTTTTACAGATATCATATAATGCTCATTGCCAAGTCAAGTGAATCCTATTTTTTTACAATTATTAAATAATTTTAATTCATCGTACATAAAAATAAAAAGGGTTATGGCATCTACCATAACCCTCAATTTTAGGGTGCATATAGGGTGCATTTAACCCTTATGATCCATTATAATATGTTACGATTCATTAAATGCAACCTCTTAAAATTAGCTTAATTTATTGATTTTATTGTACTATTAAGCCCTTCTGGCAGTCATGAGGTCGTCGGTTCGATCCCGATCAGCTCCACCATAAAAAACAAGCAGCCGGTTCTTTTAACCGGCTGTTTAATTTTGAGACAAAAAAATGTACCCACTGTCCTTACTCTTTTTCTTTATTGGTATATTGTTCTTCAAGTCTCTTTAGAACATTGAGTGATTCAAGCGAGTTCAAACCACTTTTATTTCTAAAGGGCATAAATTTGACCCCGATAAATCTGGTCCCGCTGGAATCCGTTTTCCCCTGCCACCTCACGCTTGCGCGCAGGTTCAGGGAGGGTTCTTTAGGTACCATCAATCGAACAAGTATTTTCTCGTCTTGGTTAAACTTCCCCTTGCTTTTGAAAGCCATCCCTCAAGCGCTGAGATTAAGCAAAGGACATGCCGGCGATAAGTTGTCACGGCTTGTAAGCAGCGAAGTCTTTTTATACTTCACTTTCGCATTAGGGATCTTAAAACGTTCACTCTTTCTCTTTTCTTTAAACTCGTTCTCCATTACAAAATTCCAACTATTATCCAATCTGCAGCAAAAACTCGTCGAACGGCAACGGTCTGCTGAAGAAATAGCCTTGAAGCAAATCGCATTGACGGGAAGTGAGGTATTGGCGTTGCTCCTCGGTTTCCACCCCTTCGGCTAGGACCTGAAGTCCAAGCCTTTTGGCCATAACTAACACGGCTTCAACCAGGGCCACGTCGTCAAGGTTAGACGGCAGCTCTCCCACAAAGGCACGGTCGATCTTGAGCGTATGAAACGGATAACGCTTGAGGTAGCTGAGTGACGAATAGCCTGTTCCAAAATCATCGATCGAGATACGAACGCCCATGGCTTTCAATTGGTCCAAAGTCGCTACTGTCTGGGGCATATCGTCCATACAAACGCTTTCTGTCACTTCCAGATCGAGATGTTCCGGCTTCAGTCCGCTTTCATCCAAGGCTTCGCGAACCAATCCGACCAAGGTTCCGCTCCAAACCTGTTCCGGTGAAGCATTTACGGCAATGCCGACTTCAGGAAACCCGCTTTGCTGCATTTGTACCGCCTGTTTGCAAGCGGTGCGCAGCACCCATTCTCCGATAGGAACGATTAATCCCGTTTCCTCTGCCACGGAAATAAACTGTTCCGTCGGGACTAGCCCCCGCTCAGGGTGCTGCCATCGTAATAAAGCCTCTGCTGAAACCACCTTGTTGGTCGCAGCCTCCACAATCGGCTGGTAGAAAAGAACAAGTTCTTCTCTTTCCAATGTTCGTCGCAAATCGGTCTCCAAGCTGAGGCGCTCCATGGCCTCTTTATTCATCTTTTGACTAAAAAAGCGATAATTGTTACGGCCGTCTTCCTTTGCCTTTTCCATGGCGACTTTGGCGTTGCGGAGTAGAATACCCGAGTCATCACCGTCTACCGGACATACGGTAATTCCGATGCTAATCGTGGTGAAGAGTTCATGATCGTCAACGAAAAACGGTTCGGCAAGCTGCTTCCGAACGTTTCGCGCCACGGTTCTGGCTTGGAATGCACTTTCCATATCTGGAAGGATGATGGCGAACTCACCTCCGCCTAGCCGGCTCACGGTCTCAACGCTGCTGATGCATTCCTCGAGTCGTTGTCCCACAGCCTGTAGCAGGCCGTCGGCAACCTCGTGTCCCAGTGTCTCGTCGATCTTTTTAAAATTGTCGATTTCAATGGTCATGAGTGCCGCATGCCGGGAGCTGTCCCTCGCTCGCACCACGGCTTGTCCGAGACGGTCGAACATCAGGGCACGATTGGGCAAAGACGTTAGGTCGTCGTAATTAGCTTGGCGATAGAGTTGTTCTTCGGCCTCTTTTCGGAACGTGATGTCTTCTGTAACGATTACATAGTTGGAAGTTTCCCCGTCCGTGTTCTTAATCGGAGAAACCAGGGCATATTCCCAAAACATTTCGCCGTCTTTACGCTGGTTACAAATCTCACCGCGCCATTCCTTTCCTTCGCGGGCGGTCTTCCACAGAGCGTCGCTTTGTTCCTGCGGCATGATACCGGAGTCAAGAATATCGGGCAACTTGCCCCTGATTTCTTCGGTCGAATAGCCTGTGATCTCTTCGAACTTGGGATTGACATATTCAATCAATCCTTCGTGGTCGGTGATGATCACTGTCGACGGGCTTTGCTCGACCGCGCGCGACAGTTTGTGAAGGGTCTCTTCAGCCTCACGTCGTTGCTTACGGACTTCGACCTCGCGCAATTCACGCTCGATAGCCGGGACCAGTCGCGCGAGATCGTCTTTTTCCAGAAAATCGTGTGCCCCTGCTTTGAGATACTGAACCACATCAGCGGCACGAACGAAGCCGGACATGATAATAAAGGGAATGTCCATTCCGGTTTCCTGAACAATGGCGAGACCGGATTGAACATCAAACTCCGGAAGGTTATAATCGGACAGGACGACATCCCATTTCTGCTGTCCCAGGGCTTCCCGCAATTCCGGGGCGGTCTCTACCCGAACGTATTCAGGTTTGAACCCCCCCCGTCGCAATTCGAGAATCACCAATTGGGCGTCGTCTTCCGAGTCTTCTATCAGCAGCACCTTGAGCGGCTGGCTCATCCCTTTTCCTTGTTCACCATCTGCAACGTGTTGTGAAACAACAATCGTCTCGTACGATACTTATACCTTAGTTGAGGTTATAACATATTTTATCTTTGTATTCATTGTTTTTTATGCTGACACGACATTATTTTTTTATATATCACATACGGAAACGGGGAAAAGATAAAGAAATGAGACGGAATTAAGGAAATCAACCTCACCTTGACCCTATCATCGAATTCATGATAGATACTCCCAAAAGGATTGAGACCTTTCAAAAACGTTCAATTTTGTTCAAGGTCAAAGTCGGGGAGAATTTTAACCACCCCAGTACGATCTGCCGGACCTACGGGGCAGGCAGGCAGAAATGGAGTATTCCGCGAATTGAAATTTGAGCCTGACCCCAGAGAAATAGGCTACGCATTTCACGGGGCAGGCACAGAGATTGGACAAAAGAGGGTGTTTTTCAAAGTTCTCAGGATAATAATGGAGAAAGACCTTGAAAAATATACTTATCACTGGAGGAGCGGGTTTCATTGGATCTCATCTGGTTGACGGTCTGCTAGCGGAAGGATGCCGGGTGTCGGTGATTGATGATTTGTCAACCGGTCATTTATCCAACCTGGAACATGTTTTCGAGCAGATCACCTTTTATCGGGGAGACATCAGGGATCAGGACCTGTTGATCAAAGCAACCAAAGGCTGTGATACGGTATTTCACCATGCAGCCATGATTTCAGTTCCCCGAACTGTTGAGCAACCGGTTGAGGCCGCAATGATAAATGATATCGGTACGCTTCTTGTTCTTGAAACAGCCAGAAACGCCGGTGTTAAACGCGTTGTTTTGGCCAGTTCCTGTGCGGTTTACGGTGACGACCCGGTGCTTCCTAAACATGAAGATCTGGACCCCAAACCCCAAAGCCCATACGCGGTTCAAAAACTGACCGGTGAATTTAATGCGACACTCTATGATGCCCTCTATGGGCTCGAGACGGTAAGTCTTCGCTATTTTAATGTCTTCGGACCTCGACAGGACCCTTCCTCACCATATTCCGGCGTAATATCGATTTTTATAAACAAGGCAATGGAAAAAAAGGCTGCCGTTATTTACGGCGACGGAAACCAGTACCGGGATTTTATATTTGTAAAAGACGTGGTCAAAGCGAATCTTTTTGCTGCCAAAAGAGATGAAGCGATTGGACAAATATTCAATATCGGCGCCGGCAGTTTTATCCGAATCAATCAGCTGTGGGAAATGATCTGCGACATATCCGGCCGAACCATTGACCCTGTATTTGAACCGTCGAGACCCGGTGACATTCTCGAATCTGTGGCAAATATTGACAGGGCAAAATCGGTTCTTGGTTTTGAACCGGAGTATGAATTTTTACAGGGCCTGAAGGCCACCTTTGATTGGTATAAAGGGTCGCGGCCAAATTAGTCCGAATGCGATCCGAACAATAAAACCTCACTTATTGGTTATTAGTGAATCGAATAACAGAATAATAATCGTTTGAACGCTTTTACAGTTAAGCTCTGTTGGTGATGGATTAGATCTTTAAACATATTATGAAAAATAATGATGTAGGTTTCTTAGACCTGCTTTGAATCACTTTCAACGAGATGGCCTATTTTTTTCAGCAGCAATCTATTATCCAAGGTAAAAATTTTGAGGCGAACCTGACAAGATCAATTCAAGCCAATCGCAGAATACTCCTTTATTTCGGAATCGCCGGGCCAGGAAAGATGCCCTTTTGTTGTAATCATGGCAAGAACAGTGTGGCCGTTTCCATTAAATACCATATTGGTTAATACGAGAGCAGGGCGTTTCTTTGTGCCTGGTTCATCAATAAAAGGGAATGGAACGATCACAACATCCCATTGGCTACAAATCATTGAAAGCCTCTTCATCTTCAGGGCTGTTCCACTCTTCAAGTGTTTCAGAAATAGCAGGATGAAACAGTGATTCAAAGGGTTTGACGCGTCTTAGCTTAACCGTTTCCCCCCGAAGCTCATAGGCGATCAAGTCTCCCGGTTTTATACCGATAGCACTTCTAATATCCTTGGGGATTGTGATTTGTCCTTTTTCGGATATTTTGCGAACATGCATGATTGGAGTTTTTAATTGTTTATAGTAAGGATATAAAACGTAAAAAAGTTGGTCATGAATGAATTTATTGCAGAAATAAATTCTTACCTCAAATGTTCTTCCGTATATAAGGAGAGCTCGATCATACGCTCAAGAAGTTCGTCTGGTTGAAGACCGGGGAAATTATGACGAATCAGTTCTTTGCAAAACAGGCGACAAATATATCGAAGCTTCCGGCTCTTCTGCTTACCGGCGTAAACAAAGTCTCTGTGCCCGTTGTTGATTACGATCACATTCTTATCTACATCAAATTTTGACCGCCACATCTCCCCCGGCGCTCGGCGATACGTATACCCGGGGAGTCCCTTGCGCGCTCCTCCGCTTCCGATCGATTGATCCACAAGAGTATCGGTAACGGTAACCAAGGCTTCATCCATGCATTTTGTCTCGCCCTGACGAACGGTGACCCTCAATGTGGTTAAACACGGTTCTGCAGGCGCAATAAAAACCGCCGAATCTCCTTCGCTCTCCTGGAGCAGACCTTCTCCGTCGACGATCTCCCATAAAAATATCAGATCTTTCCAAACGGTTCGACGGGAGCGATCCCGACACACCGCACGATATTTCTTGCGTCTGTCAACCGGGACCACACTCGACTTCGGGGAAATCAATACACTGAACAAGGGACCGGCAAATTCATAAAACTCTTTTCGTCCTCCTTCATCGTTATCAGATTCAGACACCTCACTTTCCCGGCTTTTTCCCTCATAAGCGGCATCAATCGCTGATCCTGTAGAAAAAAGAGGTTCTTCTTTTTTAAGCCTTTTTCTGCCTTGAATATCAAACCAGTCATATTCCTCCTGCGGAAGACGCAGAAACGCCTCCCTGAGTGCACGTTGAACTTTACGTAAAATTCGTCGACTGGATCGCTCCTCTTCTGCCTTGCGTTGTTCTTCTATTATTTGCAGCAGTTGTTTCTCAACCGGCTCTAGCGAACGGCAAAAAGCGTCGAAGCGTTCGTCATGAATGATTCCATGACGGGTCCCCGGTGTAATATTCAGGAACGGGGCCTCAAGAATCCCCTGTAGGTACCCCGCTGTCCACGGCTCTTTCTGAAAATGGTCAAGTTCATTAATCTCCGGCAGAACCCGCGTGCCTCGTCGATACAGCCCGACCTGGTTAGTGGAGCCAGGATCGCTGAGGTACAGTTCCAGATAGATATCACCTGGCATGATCTTGGAAGGTCTCAGATTATGGAGCAGCCGCCCGGTAAACTGTCGGGGGACAACAATCTGCTCTGTCCGGCTTGTCCGGTCCACAACCCTGATATTCGCTCACGACTCTTTAATTCGGTCCCTGAGTTC
>CALANC010000299.1 GCA_937925895.1 uncultured Desulfobacterales bacterium | reverse complement strand
AGGTTCTGCAGGATCATATAGCCAATGGTAATAGCCAGCAGGATCACGAGCGGCTTTCCGCCTGCAATTAAATCCTTCAAGCTTGAATTGATGCCGATGGTTGTAAAAAAGTAGACAAGTAGAACATCCCGGGTGGTTAATTGAAACTCGATCTCGATATCAATAATGATATATACCATTGCGATCAGCAGGGAACAGAGCAATCCTCCGGTAACCGGCTCCGGGATGCTGAATTCACGCAGAAGCCTGAAGGCATCATTTAAGCGTTTGCCGACAAAGAGCACCACTATGCCAATGGTTACCGATAAAAAAGGACCAAAGTGCAATATTCCACTGTCAAATTCCATGATTTTTTCTCTTTAGCATCATAGGGGATATTGTTTATTAACCACTAATTCTTGTTACATAGTTAACCTGTAATTTAGGTATAAGCAATAATATACACCCTCCATTCACTCCCTCTTTTGTTTATTAGATTATATCGTTGGCTTTCCAGACTTGACAATTCTAATTGGTTATATAGTACACAACATGCAGGTTCTGCTCCCCTGCCCTCATCGCTGTGTTTGGCATGGATAATCTCTAGCCTAACTGTTGAGATGTGTAAAGGGTATAGGCAATAAAACTCTTCCTGGGTGGCGGAACTGGTAGACGCAAGGGACTTAAAAAACAGTTTGACTCACAATAAATAACGTTTCAGTTATTTGATTATATATAAGTATAGAGAGGGATTCAGCCTGATGGGTTGAATCTCTTTTTTTATGCGAATGTCAAAATGTGCCTAAAATTGTGCCCTCCTAAACCTCCACTTCAAATCAGCTACGAAATACCTGTCGCCCATCCATCCATGTTTCACTAATTTTAATATCTGAGATAGAAGAGGGTTCTACGTGACGCGGGTCATTATCAAGTATAACAAAGTCAGCGAGTTTATCTGTTTCCAAACTTCCAATCTCATTTTCAGAGTGACATTGCCATGCAGCATTGATAGTAACAGCGCGAATAGCTGCCTCAACAGAAACTTTTTCCTGGGGAGCTAGAATGCTTCCTGGTTCTCTCCACAAATCGCGCGCCACGGCAACGCGTATTTTATGTAAAGTTCCCATTGGTGAGACTGGTGCATCAGAATGCATACTCCACTTCAATCCTGCTTTTTCAACACTTGCACAACGATCAAGCAATTGCGCTTTTTCCGGACCAAAAATATCATCACGCATGGCTTTGCCCCAATAGTACACGTGATTAATGAGAAAACTCGGAACTACACCGAGTTTTGCCATGCGTTCGATCTGATCATCGTGCAAAATTGAACAGTGCTCAATACGACATCTTAATTTTTTGACATCGACACCTTCTTTTGAAGCTGCTTCAACCCCATCTAAGATGCTATCTATCGCGGCATCACCATTGCCATGCAAGGCAAGAGGCCAACCTTTTTGCGACCTCTGTATTATTATTTGTTTCAACTCTTCCGGTTGAACATAAAACACACCAAGATTATTACTATTCAAGTAGGGTTCACGTTGGCGTCCGGTTCTCCCTTGGTTTGAACCATCAAATACGACCTTCCAGCCAGAAACACGAACTTTTTCATCCCCTTCACCATATTTGACACCGCTCTTATCCCACATATCAGCCACTTCAGAGTAGAGATAAGCACGAATGCGGGATTTCATTTTTCCTGTGATAAACATTTGTCGATAATTATTTATTTCTTCATATCCGGAACCACCCCCAGTGGCCATATCACATATGGTCGTTATGCCTAAGGATGACGCCTCGTCGCCAACTTGGATGCCCGATTCTACGGCCCCCTCGTTAAAGGTGTTCATTAATTTTTCATTACTGAGCAAAATTGGAAAATACGCTTTTTGAGTCATCGCTCCATTAGGGGTTCCATCAGCAAAACGAAAATACTCTGCTCCAGGGGGGTCAGGTGTATCACGTGAGATTCCTGCAATCTTAAGGAGTTTGCTATTTACATAGGCAAGATGACCAGATGCGTTGAGAACGAATACTGGGCGGGTATTGGAGATAGCGTCTAATTCGCTTGTTGTTAACATCTCCGGACCAGCCTGTAAACTTGGATCAAACTGACGGGCCACTATCCACTCATCATGAGGACCCTCACTTGCTATTTTTTTTAACGCTGCTAATGCACTCGCTGTTGTTCCATATTTCAAGGGACCAATATCTAGCCAGTTTCCGGTAAAAGCCATTAGTGCGAAATGGATATGTGGCTCGATAAAACCCGGCAATACCGTACGACCCTTTAGGTCAATGACTTTGGCATCAGAACCGGCCTGGGATAATATCCTTTGATTGCTGCCGACAGCTAAAATTTTATTATCTTTAATTGCAAAAGCCTGATGTTCTGAAAAATTATCATCAACAGGAAGGACAATGCCGTTATGAAAAACAGTTATTTTATTAGCCTCATTATCAGATGAAACTGATTTAATATCTTGGCAACCCCAAAAGAAAGTACTGGCAAAGGCTCCTACTGATACTTGACAAAACTGACGTCGTGTGAGGGTAAAGTTTGGATTTTTCATAGCGTCATGATCCTCTCCTGGCTAATAGTATTTTAAAAAATTTTAAGTTCACATGTTTTTCAGTAACTTTAAAATGAAAAGAATACATGCAAAACAAATTTTATAAATAGAAGCGAAAGAAAAAAATTATATTTATTGATTAGGACTAATGATTGCTAATAGGAGGATTTTATCAGTTTTTGCCCGGAGCTGCTAAAGTATTCTTCTTTTTTCCACATCCCATGCAGCAAGACGAGCGCATGCAATAACCACATGCAATAACTGATAAAATTAAGAACTGAACCAGCTCCTCCTGAGGTTATTTTCAAGTGGCGGCCTATGGGTATTTAATAGCAGGTATCGAGTGGTGATGACAATATAAAATGAGCTGGTTCCAGACAGCGGCCACCTGCTTTTCTTATTTAAACAACGATGCCGAAGCAGATTCCGGTAATAAGTCGGCATAAATTCGAGGCACTTTCTCCTGTTTAGGTGTAAGGAAAGGCAATGAGCATACACCTCTCCTGTCAGGCTCCAAGAGCCTCATTCACAGACATATAAAACAGCATCGGTTGTTATGACGTATTCTGATAGATTTTTGGGAGATCTCTGACCTTCACCATCCTGCCTTTTCTGCATTCCGGACACAAGGTGAGCTCTATGCCGGTCAACCGGAGCATCATCTGTGCAACGGTTTCCTTGATTTTCTCCGGCAGCTTTGACTTTGGATTTATCAGCCTTCTCAGAAGC
>CALANC010000298.1 GCA_937925895.1 uncultured Desulfobacterales bacterium | reverse complement strand
CCAAATCCGATTTCGACCTGATCAATCCGCGTACCAACAAGACGGCCCAACGTGTTTCTGCAAGAAAGATCTTTGATATGATTGTTCGCTCCGCCTGGAAAACCGGTGAGCCGGGTATTATTTTCATCGATAAAATCAATGACCAGAACCCAACAAAACAGATTGGGGACATCGAGGCGACAAATCCCTGTGGTGAGCAGCCGCTACTGCCCTATGAATCCTGTACACTGGGGTCTGTCAATCTTTCACAAATGGTAACGAAAAACAGCATCAACATGAAACGGCTGAAAAGCGCGGTCCATGAAGCCGTACACTTTCTGGACAATGTTATCGAGATGAACAGGTACCCCCTGCCTCAAATCGAAACCATGAGCAAAGCCAACCGAAAAATCGGACTGGGTGTCATGGGTTTTGCCGATTTATTATTGAAGCTGGGAATTCCTTATGATTCCGATGAGGCGGTGTCGCAAGGTGAATCCCTTATGGAATTTATATCCCATGAATCGAAAAAGGCCTCTGCTTCACTGGCTGAAAAGCGGGGTAATTTCAAAAACTACCCCGGCAGTATATATGACTCCCCTGAGACACCTTATATGCGAAACGCCGCCACAACCACTATCGCACCAACCGGCACCATCAGTATCATCGCCGGCGTCTCGAGCGGCATAGAACCGGTTTTCTCAATCGTGCAAACACGTCGTGTACTGGATGGTGAGGCGCTGTATGATGTGCATCCACTGTTTGTAAAAAAAGCCAAAGCGGAAAAGTTTTTCAACAAAAGCCTGATCGATAAAATTGCCGGCGGCGGCACGCTCGCGAAGATTGACGAGATCCCGGAGCATATTAAAAGCCTGTTTAAAACATCGCATGATATTTCACCGGAATGGCATGTCAGAATTCAGGCCGCTTTTCAGAAACACACGGACAATGCTGTTTCAAAGACCGTCAACCTCCCCACCGAAGCAACCGAAAAAGACGTGGAAGATATTTATCTTGCCGCCTACAGACTCGGATGCAAAGGGGTCACTATTTACCGGGACGGCAGCCGGGACAAACAGGTTCTTACGGTTGGGACAGGCGCGAAGGATACAAAGGACAAGACCACCGTCGCACCGAGACCGAGACCGCTGCGAACACACGGCATGACCGAAAGGATCCAGACCGGATGCGGGAAACTCTATGTCACCATCAACTCAGATTCCAAAGGAATGTGTGAAGTGTTTGCCCAGATGGGAAAAACCGGTGGGTGTGCCTCATCTCAGATTGAAGCGGCCGGTCGCCTGGCATCACTGGCGCTACGCTCCGGTGTAAATGTGGACGCCATCATTCGGCAACTCACCGGTATCCGCTGCCCGTCCCCGGCATGGCAGAATGGAAAAATGGTTTTATCCTGCCCTGACGCCATGGCCAGGGTCCTGAAAAATTTGACCAATTCTGAAGTGACCGAAAGCATCGCATTCATGGGTGGATGTCCGGAGTGTGGCAGTGTGCTGTCACACGAAGAAGGATGTCTTAACTGTCATGCATGCGGCTTTTCCAAATGCAGCTAGCCTGATCAGCTCTGCTGCTGTGTTATTCAGCCTTCGAAATAGCCCGCTAGGACTTCAGGCTGAAATGCCTTGCACCAGAGCCGATTATGCTTTTGATATTTCCGAATTAATTCGAACAGTTCATAAATATCCGCAAAACCCTATGTTGGCAAAAAAGCCTTAACATAAAGTTTGCCTAAAAACCCAGGCTAAATAATCACCTTGATAAGAAAGAAACTGGCAATGAGCAACACGGTAAAGGCAATGACCAGTATATTAAAATATTTGTCGATAAAAACCTGGATTCGGGGCCCAAACAGAAAAATAAGCCCACCCACCAGAAAAAATCTTGCTGATCGCGAAACAGTTGATGCGAGCAGAAATATGAGAAAATTGATTTTGAACGCACCGGCTGTTATGGTGAATACCTTATAGGGAACCGGTGTGAAACCGGCAATCCCGACTGCCCAGGCATTATATTGATTGTACATGGACGCTATGGTGTTAACTTTTTCCGTGAGCCCATAAAAGGCAATGATCTTATGGCCCACCACCGTCATAAACTGCCAACCGATGAGATAACCTAGAATGCCCCCCAGAACCGACCCGGCAGAGCAAATCAGGGCAAATTTCAAAGCTTTTTTCGGTTTGCCCACTGCCAGGGCGATCAGAAGCACATCCGGTGGTATCGGAAAAAACGATGATTCACTGAAGGCAAGTATAAAAAGAGCCCAACCACCATAAGGTGTATCCGCCCATTTGAGCACCCACTCGTAGAGATTTTTTAACATCGGGTTATGCTTTCCATCCATGCTCTCCCACAAGCTTGACAAACCTGCATCCACCGAGGCTTGTCTCGCGCACACCCTTATCGCCCTTGGTTATCTTGATTAAATCCTGTGAATGACGGTCTCCCACCGGAACCACCATCCGGCCCCCCGGAGCCAGCTGGTCTATCAGTATTTTTGGTACGCTTGGCGCACCGGCGGTCACGATAATCGCATCAAAAGGGCTTTCATCTTTCCATCCTGTCGTTCCATCCGAATATCGTGTCACAATATTATAATAGCGCAATGAATCAAAAAGACGACGGG
>CALANC010000297.1 GCA_937925895.1 uncultured Desulfobacterales bacterium | reverse complement strand
CTTCCAGTTTTGTTAGTATGGGAAACCGGGCTGATGTGGATGAAACAGATCTCATCGCCTACTTTAACCAGGATAAAAACACCGAAGTTATCGCTGCCTACATTGAAGGCATTAAAAAGCCCGACAAGTTTCTTGAGACCGTGGATCAGCTCAGCAAACCTTTGGTCATTCTCAAGTCCGGCCGCACGCCCAAAGGAAAAGTAGCGGCCGAATCCCACACCAAGGCTCTTGCAGGCGCTGATGCCATATATGAAGCGCTTTTAGCCAGAAATAACGTCTGCCGTGCCTATACAATTGAAGAATTTTATGACTTTGCCAAGGCTCAGGCATATCTGAAACCACCCAAGGGGAATCGTATTTTGTTTGTCACCACATCCGGTGGTGCAGCAATTCTCGCCACCGATCAAGCCGAGCAGGAAGGCCTGAATGTCGCCCCCTTGTCTGAGGAAGCGGCAGAGGCGATCACGCCACTTATTCCAGCCCATGCCATAAAGGCAAATCCCATTGACTTAACCGGCGACGCCACCTCCCAAATGTTTTCAGGTGTAATTAAGGCAACACGGAAGTACTACGACACCGTGGGCATTATTTTCGGTGATCCGGTGGAGAATGCCTCAATCGCGGCAACCGTCGGAGCAGATGAATTGATAATCTTTCTCGGTGGTGCAGAGGTGGAGCGTCACGAAAAGGAACTTATGCATCTTAAAGGAATACCGGTATTTCCCACACCTGAGCGAGGGGTAAAGGCGCTTGCAAGGGTCCTTGACCGCAATGTTCTAGCTCCGCCCCAAATGCCCACCATCACCATCCCGGCTACCGGCCGCCAACTGCCGCTTTATGAGGCATTCTCTCGTATTGCCGATCAAGGCATCCCTTGTACAGACTTTGCCTTGACAGACAATCCAGATGAGGCCGTAAAGGTAGCTCAAAAGCAAGGATTCCCCGTAGTTCTTAAAATCAGTTCCCCTGATATCCTTCACAAGAGCGATGTGGGCGGGGTCCGTCTCAACCTGGATTCTACTGAAGCGGTGGAAAAAGCTTTTGACGAGTTGCTGTCAACTGTGAAACGGAGCAGTCCCCAAGCTCATGTGGATGGCATATTGGTGAGTAAGATGGCGCCGCCCGGCCTGGAAGTTATCGTTGGGATGAATCGCGATCCTCAGTTCGGACCGGCGATTCTCTTTGGTCTTGGGGGAATTATGGTGGAGATCTTTCAGGATGTTAGCCTGCGGCTTCTTCCTCTGTCCCGGAATGATGCCCTAGCCATGATCAGAGAAATCAAAGGGCACAAACTCATTTCCGGTTTTCGCGGCCAACCTCCGGTGGATGAACAAGCATTGGCAGATTGCCTTCTATCTGTGGCTCAAATGGCCGAAGCGAACCCGGAAATTATGGAAATCGACCTAAATCCGGTTTTGGCTTATCCGGACGGAATAGTGGTGGTGGACGTCAGGATAATCGCAACTTAAAACTGCCTAAAAATATGGAAACTGGAAAACATTAAATGACGACAGACGCTGAAAATTTAATACTGCGGCTCAAACATAAATATCCCATGCTGCAAAACTTTACCGACCGCACCTTTGGCGTGGAGATTGAATTTTTCGGCCTGAACTACGTGATCACACCAATAGATAATAGCATCATCAAGCCGTACTGCATTTCATCACGAGGTAAAGACGGGCGCCATATTACTGATCTTTATCAGGATTACAACCTGTCTCTGGGGACCACCCGAGACAGGTGGCACTTTGAACAAGATTCTTCCGTCAGGGGCAAAGGGCACACCCGACACGGTGCTGAACTAATCAGCCCGATCTTAAGCGGCATGGAAGGGCTGGTGCAGGTGTACAATGCTTTTCGATTTCTCAATGCTATTGAAGGAATTGACATTGATGCGAGTTGCGGCATGCATGTCCATCACGGCGTTGACCCCGCATCATACAACTGTAAACAACTCCAGCAGCTCGTGCATATCGTCCACCACTATGAAGACCAATTTTACCTGCTTATTCCGGGAGATCGCAAAGCCGCCGAAACCTGTCGCCCCATGGAAATTGACGTAAAAGCCTTCCTAGAAGTATGTAAAGGTGATCATGGCGGACACGATTGCCAAGTCAAAAAACTCTGGTATTCCCTGGAAAACCGTTATGACGCAACGAGAGGGGAGAATTCACGCTATGACAAAACTCGCTACCACGGTCTAAACCTGCATTCATACTGGTATCGCTCCACCATCGAATTTCGCTATCACTCGGCCCTGCTGAAAAAGAGTGATGAGGCCATTCAATGGGTCATTTTTACCCAGTTTCTGATAGAATTAAGTCAGGGTTACGTTCCGGATATCTATTACTATCCTGAAGCAAACAAATGGCTGAAAACCATTTACGAAATCTACACCGAGTACGGTCATCAGGACCGTATCAAGCAGGCACCGACTAGCACAGACCAACCAGTAAAACATATAAAATTGTTTAATTAATAAAAACCAAACAGCTGAATTAATTTATGCTTTGCCAAGAATGAAGGGCGCATATGTGTGACATCCTTGCCATCTCGGCGGGCTATAACTATACACCCCAAAAATATCTGCCCATTTTCGCGGAAAAGGGCCGTGACAATATGAACGGTTGGGGTATCGGTTTTTTTCGCGAGGATCAGGCTTTGGTGGAAAAATCATCAGAACAGGTATTCGCACAAGATCAGGTCCACGAAAGCTTCCAGCGGCTTGCCCGGATCATCGACAGTCGGATCATTATTTCTCATGTGAATTGCCCCAAAAGCGGCGGTCGCCATAGTGCTAGCCTCCACCCCTTCACCCTCACTTTTCTGGATCACAACTGGCTGTTTGCCCATGTGGGCGTTGTTGAAAAAATTAGCGAATATCAGACCAGTGGCGCATATCGGCTGGAACCAGATGTTTATGCGGCCAGAGTTTTCGAGTATTTAAGAGATCAATTGGTTTTGCTAAACAAGCAAAACCCATATATTAGTCTGTATATTGCTCTGCGCATCGCTGTCCAAAAGCTCCTTAGTGACTATCCAGGAGAGTACACTTTTTTTCTGGCCAATGAATCGTTTCTCTTTGCCTTTTGCAATCATAGACAGTTGATGGTTCTCAAGGAGTCTGAAAGCATGGGAGACATTTTGCTGGTCACTTCCGTCAGAGAAGGGCTGAGTCGCAGCGATTGGCATCCCATAACACCGGACCCTCAATCGCAAGGCGAGCTTTTGGTGATTGCCGGCCCGGATGTGTTGTATGCAGAAGAAGTTTGATGAGGTATGTTTGATATTTATCCCGTATTTTTCATGAAGAACTTATAAGACCTGTATTGTATTT
>CALANC010000296.1 GCA_937925895.1 uncultured Desulfobacterales bacterium | reverse complement strand
GACCTAAAGCTGAATTAAAGGGCAGAAATGCTGTCACTTTTAAGCCGGGGAAAAATCTCATTAAAAAATATAAGCTACGCATTTTCATTATCTCCTTCAGGGCAAATCCGTTTGGCAAGCTTTGCCCCTTTTCATTTTTTTATATGTATCTAGGTTCTTAAAATAGTGCTTTACTATTAAGATTATCTTTGCGACGCTTTTGCCTAAAAAAAAATTCCAACCTATATATTTTGTATTGGGATTGATCGAATATGTTAGCCATTTCTACTTCATGGAAATCAAAGGAAGTAACAAATGGCGATACCTTTATTGAGCTGTTGGAATATTTTGATATTACCGGCATAGAATTAGAGTATCGTATTAATGAAGTCTTATTCCACCAGATGCGAGAGGCGTTGAAGCGATCAGATTTAAAGGTTGTAAGTATCCACAATTATTTTCCTATACCTACTTTTTTGCCCCATTCTAAAGGTGGAGGTGATTTGTTTCTCCTTTCACACCCAGACAAAGATGAACGTCAGAAAGCTATTCAGATGACGATTAGGAGTATGAAATATGCCAGTAATCTTGGGGCAAAAGTGGTAATCCTTCACTGTGGATATGTGGACATGGATACCGAATTAAATGTACTCCACCATTATTGGGACTCCAATCAAATCCATTCTAAAGAGGCTCAAGTATTTATTGCTCGAAAGCTAAAGGAGCGTGATCATTTGAAACCCAGACACTTAGATAGTCTTTTGTTTAGCCTGGATAGGCTGATTCATATTGCCGAAAAACAAAATCTAATGCTGGGTATTGAAAATCGGTATCATTATCATGAGCTGCCTGGGTTTGATGATTTTAAGGTATTGTTCACCAAGTTTAAAGGGGGACCATTAGGCTACTGGCATGATACTGGCCACGCACATACAAATGAAATCCTAACCATTATCCCTCCAGAAGCTCTTTTAAAAACCTATTCTAACCACCTCATTGGTATTCATCTTCATGATGCCATTGGGCTCGATGACCACCTTGCTCCTGGAACGGGAATAGTCGATTTTAAGAGTATCAGGTCTTATTTAAAAAAAAATGTATTATTGGTTATCGAGTTAGAACCAGGAACACCGGACTTAAAAGTATCACAAGGCATCCGATATATTCGCGAAAATGTAATGTGTTAAGCCTTTCAGATTCACTCTTTTTCTTTATGATTGAAATCGTTGTTCGCACTGACCAGTAGCAGGTACAACGTTTGCAATCAATGACAAAAAATGGGCACGTGATCAATCTGTAAAAAATCTACATCTTGTGGTCTTCCGTTTTGATTGAAAAGTTGCGACTTCTCCCTTGCAGGTTGAATATTTGAAGGCCAAAAAATTTAAGGTTTGCGGAGCGAAATCATCAAAGATATTAACATGATGAGAGAAACTGGGTTACAAGAACGGTAGGTGTTCCCCTGATTACAATCTTTCTTGCACAAAGCGAATTTTTCAAAACTATGACTGTTGGTCCAATCGATTACGAAACTTTTCCGACCGAACGCTCTCCAATAGTAGTTCGTTTTCCCGTTCAAGAAATCCCGCTAAGTCATTTAAAGGAAAGTTTAGCAGTTTCTTAGCGTCTGATATAAGGTGCATGGGTTTTCGGGCAAAATTTCGAGCGACTTGGATAGCAGCCTCGTAAAGGGACTCGGATGGAACCAGTTTATCCACAAGACCCATTTCCAGAGCTGCCTGGGCAGTTATGTCTTTTCCCGAAAGCAATAGCTCCATAGTTTTGCAGCTTCCAATTTTTTTGGTCAGAAAAAAGATCCCGCCTCCTTTGGGAACCAGCCCCAGCTCCAGTGTGGGATATTGAAAAAAGGTCTTGTCTCCAATAATCCGGTAATCACAAGCAAGGCTGATATTCAGAAAAAGCGACAGAACTTCACCGTTGTCTGCATGAATAACCATTTTGTTTATACCATGGATCACCAAAATCAATTGATTGATTGCATTGTATATTCGCGCAATGTCGTAGATATGTGATGTTGGACCAGATAGTTCACCGTAAAACTCAATTAGCTCTTTGCCTCTTATCTTTTCTGGAGAGCCAAGGATGAGTACAATCTTGATGCCCTTATCGTCCGACACTTCATGAAGGTAATCGAACAACAATTCATTCAAATAAAAGTTAGTTAACTGCCGAATCAGATTTTTTTTAAAAGAGACGATGGCGATGTTATCGATCTGTTTGGCACTAAACAAATTGTGCTCAACATTGAGTGCCATGGGCCACCCCCTTATTATGATAGTTTTAGTGTTTCCAAAACGCCTAAAAATTAAAGGTTACGTTAAAAAATCCCCCATTACCGTGAGTATTCCTTGCACTTTATTTGAACTTTTCTCTTAAAAGTGTGTTTTTGGCCCTAAAAATGGCCATTTAAGGCCTTTATTAACGCTAAATTTGAACGTTTTATTATTTATATATAGATGTTGCTGTGGCCCGACCCCCATTCGATGTCAAGTTCAAGTCAA
>CALANC010000295.1 GCA_937925895.1 uncultured Desulfobacterales bacterium | reverse complement strand
GTGCAACAACCAATTGCGATCCAGAAAACACTGATTGCGTAAAGAAACCATTTCATCGTTTTAGTCCTTAAAAATTGAGTCGTTATTGTGAGAATGAATTGCTGAAGTCAGGAACTGTTATATTTACAAGCCGAACAGCATTTGTCAAGATTGGATCTGCTACAGAGTTTAATTTTATTTAATTATCTTGACAGGTTAATTAAAATTTGGATAGTAAATACACCTTATCCATTTTAAAACTGTGGATGGACACAAATTAAGATGACCGGCGATAAAACTCCGATGCTATCCAAATCACGCTTTCTTTCAGGATTGCAGTGCCGACTTTGTTTATGGCATTCGACCTATTCTCCTGATCTTGCCACTGATGTATCCCCCGTTCAGCAGGCGATATTCGATATTGGACACGAAGTGGGAGAGCTTGCGACCCGGCTCTATCCGGAAGGTGTTCTGATCAAGGAAAGATACTTTCAGCATGAGAAAGCCGTCCAAGCCACTCTAAAGGCCCTTCGAGATCCGCGCGTGAAATCAATTTTTGAAGCCGCTTTTGTTTATGACGATGTAAGAATACGGGTGGACATTTTGGAGAGGGCAGATAATGACAAATGGAATCTTATCGAAGTGAAATCATCTACCTCGGTGAAGGAAATCCACCTGCCCGACGTTGCAATCCAACACTATGTAATTCAGGGATCAGGCCTGGACATTAACCGGGCGTACCTTTTACATGTTAACAACCAATATGTTTATGATGGAAACAATCTTGATCTTGATGACTTTTTTTCATCTTCTGATGTTACGGATGAAACCCTTTCCTGCCAAAATGAAATTTCTATGAATATTTATGAGCTTAAGGCAATGTTAAATGCGCCTGCTCCACCTTTGATCCAACCCTCCCGACATTGTAAAAGCCCCTATAGTTGCCACTTTTGGGATTATTGTACGAGAAATATGCCTGAACATTGGATTTTAGAGCTCTCCGGAATTTCGCAGAAAAAGTTGGCTGAACTGGAAGAAATGGGCATCGAGGAAATCACTGATATTCCCGACTATTATCTTTTAACAGCTCTCCAGGAACGCATAAGGAAGTGTGTAGTCAACAGTGAAGCGTTCATTTCAAAGGATATTGAAGAAGAGTTGAAGAATGTGAAATACCCCGTCCACTTTCTTGATGTTGAAACCATCAGCCCTGCCATACCACGTTATGCCGGCACCAGGCCTTATCAGACGATTCCTTTTCAATGGTCTGTTCACATACTTGCTGAGAACGAAATTCTTACACATAAAGAATATCTCAGTAAGGATGATAAGGACCCGAGGGAAGAATTCGCCCGTACACTTCTTGCCGGACTAGGAAAGAACGGCACTATTTTTATTTATACAACATACGAAAAAGGAATTATTGAAAATCTCGCCGAATATTTTCCACAACTTGGAAGTGAATTACTTCTTATCATCGATCGCTTTAAAGATTTGTGTGCAATTATCAAGAAGCATTTCTACCATCCCGAGTTTCATGGCTCCTTTTCATTGAAATCCGTTCTTCCGGCTATCGTGCCTGATATGGATTATGGACATTTGGCGATTCAAGAAGGCAGCCAGGCATCAATTGAATATTTACGGATGATTGACCCTTCAACACCATATGAAAAAAAAGAAAGAATCAGAGAAGAACTTCTCAAATATTGCGGCTATGACACCTTGGCTATGGTGAAAATTAGAGAGAAACTTATCAAGTGGCGTTGACAGCGATCAACAATTTTGATCCTTGAAAATGGTAATAGACAAAATAGCACCGAGAAATAAGGATAGAAAATAATAACTCAAGGGGTGTACCTGAAGTCATAATATATACCCGGTGGAAGTGCAAATCATGAGGAGCAGGGCACCTGTCACATGCCAGGGTACCAGAGCACGGATTTGCCGGTTGCGGTGCGTCCTGAATACATCCCGCCGCCGACAGTACCCCGACTGCCGTAACCCTTCCCATAGCCGTGGGTCACCGATCCCGATTTTCCACCCCTGGAGGTCGCAATGGCGGCAGCAAGATTAGCAATTGCGCCACCACCCACGGGGCCCAAGTTGCCCTGGGCATCCAACCAGTAGCGTCCCGGAATGGTGGAACCGAAAATTTGCTGCAGAGCCATCTGGTCCAGGGGGTGAATTTCCCGTCCGTTGATGAAAATCCCGGTACCGCCCCGAGATATGTCCACGGGCATGGGCCCTGGAAGATTCAAGGCTGGATAGATGAAGCCCGCAGTCGGACCGCCCTCCACACCCCATGCACCGCAGTTGGCATCATACCAGAAGCGGCCGTTCTGGATCGGTATCCTATACTGCGTCTCCAGGGCCTGTAAGGTCGCATTGTCGAGCTTGACCCGATTGATATACACCTCGCGGGTCGTTACAACTTCGCCCCCCGATGCCGCAGCACCTCGGGCTGTTTGCCCCGTCTGCCCGGCAGGCGCGGTGCCTTGCCGGGCAAAGATCAACGTCTTCGCAGCAGAGTAGTTCGGGTTGTCGGACTCGTCGTAGGGGAAAATTTTCAGATACAAATTGCAGTCCGCCTCGAACTTCGCCGCGAAACCCATTTCTTGACCGTCGTCGCTGGTGGCATCGCCACTGATACCGGGTGGGACCAGTTCGCCTTCCAGTGTTAGAGACGTAAAACCGTCGCTCATCTTGCCGGAAACATCACCGGATTCGTCCTGGAGGAGGGTCAGAGTGATGGTGCCGTCAGACCCGGTGATTAAAAACGTTCCGTTGTAGTCCTCCGCGTGTGCCCATCCACAGGCTAAAAAAACGCCAATTAGCAAAGTCAATATGAAGCGCTTTGGTTCCAACATGGTATTCTCCTGATTAATTGCGATTGTCATATGCCTGATAAAGACTTGCTTCTTTAATGAAAGAGCATATCGTGCATTTATCTTACGTGTCAATAATAACAGCGTGTCCAAACGATCTTTATTTTCTGTCACATTACCTATAACCTTAGGATAAGTTTAGGAAATGTCACGGCATGGAAACTATATTGAAACCGGTTATATCTCCAGCACACTGTAACGAATCCCGATGCAAGTTAATGTTATTAACATTATGACCTGCATTTCTCTTTTTAAATTATTTCTATATGTATGGGCACAATGAGAGTTTCGATTGCGGAAATAAATCTTAAATAAAACTGGGCTGATAAAAATTTACTATTTAGAGAAGGAGTGTTGATAATGGCAATTATAACAATTTCAAGAGGATGCTTCAGTCACGGCCAGGAGATCGCTGAAAAAGTGGCCCGGAGGCTGGAGTATGAATGCTTGAGCCGCGAGGTTTTGGTCGATGCCGCCCAATTGTTTGATGTTTCAGAACGAAAGCTGATCAAATCCATTCACGATGCTCCCAACATCCTTGAACGAATCACCAACGGGCGGAAAAGATATCTGGCGTATATAAAAGCAGCGCTTCTGGAGCGGGTAAAGAAGGATAATGTGGTTTACCACGGTCATGCCGGTCATCTTTTACTTGCAGAAATCCCTAACGTTCTGAAAATAAGGATAATGGCTGAAATTGAAGCGCGAGCTGCAATGATGCAACAGCAACAAAACATGTCAAGGGGTCAGGCCTTAAAGTTTATTGAAAGTGAAGATAAGCACCGGGCCGACTGGACGCGCTACCTGTACAAAATAGATTTGAGCGATCCGCGACTATATCATATTGTTATCCATATCGATCAATTGAATATCCAAGACGCCTGTACAATCATTTGCACCGCCGCGCAAAGCAACACCTATGAAATGACTGCGGAAACAAGAAAATCGATCAACGATCTAGCCATTGTCAGCCACCTCAAAGCGGCACTTCTGGAAATATGTGAAGCCGAGGTCAGTTCAAATGACGGCCATGTTCATGTCAAAGTAGCGGCCCAAAAGCTCCGCAAAACCGGACAATCAAGCCCGGCTTTGCAAAAGCAAATCTTTTCAACCATTCAGAAGGGTTTAACCAGGCAGATTCTCGATATTGCGTACAAAATCCAGGGTGTCGTTGATGTGGAATGCGATGTGGAGCTGCCGTATTATTCCTAATCATTAATAAAGATGTAGAACATGAGAATAAGTATTCGAAATAAGATTATCTTTTCCATTTCGATTGCTCTTTTTTTGATTCATAACGTCAACCGGCTGCTGAAAACTATTGAGAACGCGACCACTTAGATTGCTAGCGGGGATTTCAAAGATATTCCGGAAATAAAAACCGACATCTTAATAAAAATTCCATTTTTTCTGTCAATGAAATTATAGCCAAGCACCCCAAAATCTTGTATATGCGCCAATCATAAACTTATTGACAAAAGTTCATGATTTCCCTTACATCAATACATTAAAAAAGTTCGCCAAAGCTATTGACTTCGAAGAAAAATCTTTCACCTATATCAGCACACAAATGTTTGCAATTAGGTTTGAAATCAAGAATCTTTTTTACGACCAATAGAAGTTTTCAAGAATCATCTTTAAAGATTCCATATCAATATTCCAACAATTGTTGAACATACTAATTTTTATGAAATTTTATCTTTCTTCTCGGATGAACTTGTTTTTACATTGCACGAAAGAGGGTGGCGGGGTAGAATTGAAAAATCATCGAAAATGCCCAAAAAATGCCCAAAATAGGCACAATTTGGATCGTGAGGGTTATAACCAATTGATTTTATTAATAAAAATATGGTGGGGCAGCGGGAGTCGAACCCGTAGGCCTACCTAATTTTCGCAATGATTTCAATTGGTTGATTTTTCAGGGGGCTACATGTGGGCCACGCCAACCTTGAATAGAAATAAAAAAACAAGGTCATTGCTGAACCTTATCTGACAAATCGAAGTTTCAATAACCTTTTATTTTTTTAATCTATCTTCTACTACTGTATACTCGATACTTTTGTTCGATATTTTATGGAACTCTATTTTTATTCTTTTAAATCTGATGGTTTTAGTACCTTTCTCATAGGTAAGATTCTGATTAAATGCTGCCCTTGCCATATTATCGGGTATATATTCTCTGTAAATTAGATTAATTGACTGCTCCTTTATTCCACTGTAAATAATTTCAAAATTAATAAAACCTC
>CALANC010000294.1 GCA_937925895.1 uncultured Desulfobacterales bacterium | reverse complement strand
AGAGTGCGTTCAATCCGTGAAAGAATTAAGGCTAAATCTTTTCTCATTAGGAAATGCATATCTTTATTTTTTTATAAATCCGTCGAAACATATCCGAATGCTCTAGTTTTTCAATCGATCCTGGTCCTAGCCGCCGCAGAGTATTTATAAATCCAGTTTTATATAACTTTAATTGCGCCAAATGTTTTATGCTGACAGGCCACCTTCGCTTGTATTCATCGTCGCCAATCAAGAAATCAAAACATTTAATATTACGAGAACATAAATTTTCGACCAATAGCCAGAGATGAACTCGCCCAACTGAAAAAGAATTAACCGGTCGGAAGGCTGTTGAAAAGTAAAAAAAGGTGCTATCTCTTTCTATGCCAAAGATGGCAGATATTATTTTTTTATCTAACATCAAACAGCTAAATACCAATTGCTTTTTTAGGAGCAATTTCTCTGCGACACTCTTATAGTAAGAAGCCACATTTTCATCACCCCAGAACCCGCCTTTTGAATATACATCTGAATTTGTGCTATATCGTTTATCGTAGCGATCTCTTTTGCATCTTAAAAATTCCGGAAATTTAAAATTTAGCTCTTCAACAGTATCAACAAAGCCTAGATTAAGATCGCCAAGATCATTCAAACGCCTTATCTGGCGCTCTGTGTCATATCTGAATTTTTTTGGTAATTCTGATCGTATATGTTCCCAGCCTTTATCAAGTTCGGTCGATAGGGAAATAGTGCTGGGACGACGTTTCAATTTCATCCTTCCCTGCTTCCACAGTCCATTTTTCGCAATCCACTGATGGCTGGTCAATCGATCAAACACAGCCTCATCAAAAGTGTTGTTTGATAAAAGCCAATCATCAATGGTTTTAATAACAGCGGTTTTCATATCTTTGCGAATTAGAATTCCTTCATAGTCAATAAAACCATGGCCTAGAGTCTTAAGCCGTCGACATCCTAGTCGATTTTCCAGATACCAGGGAGCAATGCCTACAACTTCTTCTTCATAATTGACTGTTAAGAAACAAAGATTTTTATCTTTATGGAAGTATTTCCACCAGGTAGCCAACCATTCGGGAGCCAGAAAAGTACTATCAGGGCCACTCTGTTCCCACAGACTGTTCCAAGCAGGAATTATTTGTTCCAGCCGCTCTTGCTCTGTTACTACTTCTATTTGAACAGACTCTGACATCTTATCAAAATTATTAGAATGAATATGAAGTGTTATTATAAATTTTCTAGGTGCCAGGCTTTCAATCGTTCAGCCATGAAATCAAGAGTATCCTTTGCAGCCTTCTGCCAGGATCGAGCTATTATTACATAAGATTTTCCAGCAATAGACAATTTTTTTCTAAGCTCAGTATCTTCTATCAATCGAAGAATAGCATTACCCATGGCTTTTGGATTGTCAGGTGTAACAAGCAGGGCCTTATCGGAAAGAAGGTCGGAACTTGCCGTATTGGACAAGTCAGTGGCAACCACGGGCAAACCTGCCGCCATATACTCCCATAGTTTCAAAGCAAAACAGCCATTTTGTTCCTTAACTTTTTCAGCGGTAAGAGGAAGGACTGCGATATCGGCCGTACGCAACCACATTGGCATTTCCTCATAAGGTTTCACACCTGTAAGTATCACTCGGTTACCCAATATAGAATTTGGAATTTTTTTCTGAATAACAGAAAATTGCTCTCCGGTACCGACCATTAATAGAACACTTTCTGGGCACTTCTTACTTAAATACAAAAAAGCTTCGACAAGAGTTTGCAAATCATGATGTTGGTGAAAACTCCCGGCAAAGAAAATGATTTTAGAATTTAGTGGCAATCCAAGTTGTTTTCGTGCCTTTTTCTTATCACAGTTTTCAAAGTTATAACTTTTTGCACCTAATCTTCGAATATGTATATGGTGGAATGGAATCTTATATGTTTTTGCTACGAGATCAGCATTTCCAACCTCACTAGCAATGATACCTGCTGAATTTTTAAATAATAATCGCTGGTATTTCTCTGCTGCTAAAATATTTTTGGTATCTGCTCCTGCTATCATTAAGTCCTTTACCAACCACCCATTAACTTCAATAAAAAAAGGGATTTTTAGTAAATGCAGGAATTTTATTAACAACGATTTTTCTCTCATTTCACGAATATAAAGAGCATCAAATTGTTTTTTGAAATAGGCCCAGAGGATTCGCAGAGAACTTTCCAGAAAGAAAGCAGTTTGACGTATGCGATCAAAGCCCCAAAATCGTATCCAAATGTGCTCAACATTTTTCCAAGCCTGCTTTCGCAAAGGGCGTGGCAATACTACATGTACTTCATGTCCGTGAGCCGCCATCTGTTCTACAATCTCACGGCTATGGATCAAGCAAGCATTGGATATATCAATTTCTATTAAAGCTAGATAAATAATCCTCATGGGTTTTTTACTTTAATTCACCTTGTAATAATAATACTGCCGCTAATAAACCCTTTAGTTTATTGTTGGATAAATGCCACATTCTGTCGTAAAGATAGAAAAATTTTGGAAAGAAGATCTCCATGCCGCAAGGCTATATATATTCCCCAGATTAATGTCCATATCATTACAACAACTATAGTCATCCACGTATTTGGATTAGGAATCTGGCCAGCAAGTAATGCTATAACGATGGTGCCTAATAAGGGCTCTCCAATCCCAGAGATTAATGGGCGCAGTATGCGCGAAACCTTGTTGGCCATATAGATGGATCCTGATAGAGTAAATGTGTAGACAATGATTAGGCATGCAGCAGCCCCTTCAATGCCCCACCTAACAGTTAAAGGAAAAATGAGCGTTCCAAAAATAATTACTTCGATTATTTTTATGCGGGACAAGTTAGCCGTATTCCCACTGGCTAAAATGATGGTTCCAAAGGGGACACACAACGCACGTATTGATTCTCCAACGATAAGCAACGTCAGGGCCGGAGCAGCACTTAACCATTGATTTCCCAGGAGGATATTGATTATTTCAGAAGGAAAAACCACCACTATGCCACAAATGGGTAAAAGCAAAAGGACTAATACGCTCCAGACCTTAGAAAATCCATCCCCTAAATCTCGCCCTTCGCCTGCAATTATAGAATAGGCAGGAAATACAACCCTGGCAACTACATCACTTAACCCTCGAGTCAACATCTCCGCAATGTTGAACACAACCTGATATTGGCCTAACACAGAAATGCCTCGCAGTTTGCTGACCACCAGGTCATCACCGCGCGTTACTAAATAGGTTATCAGGCCGCTTATATACAGAGGTATTCCAAACTTCCATAGCTCTGCGAACGATTTCCGATCGAAAACCCACAGGGGTTTATAATCGCTAATAAACCAAATACCACCTGCTACAATGAATTGACCGGCCAGAAGACCTAATAAGAGAGCCCATGCACTGCGAAGCCATAACGCCAAAGAGATGGATAGAGCAACCGTAACTATTTCACGAGCAATATCCAACAACACGCGCTTTTTATACTTTAAATGCCGCATTAAAAGAGATAGCGGCACGGTCGGAATAGAAATCAACAAAAAATTTATAGATCCTATCCGTAAATAGCGTTCCAATTCCGGGTAATTCAACATTCCAGCAATACATGGCGATAGCCCAATAAGTCCTGCTGCCAGAATTATTCCTCTCAGCAGTGAAAAGCTCCAAGCAGTATGCTTAAAGCGCTCGGAAAGATTTGGTTTTTGTATCAGCGCACTTCCGATATTCAACTCTGTCAGAATATTGCCGGCAAAAAGAATAAGAACAGTCAACCCAATCACTCCAAAATCTTCAGGAGTTAATAGGCGGGCGAGCACGAAAGTTCGCAAAACTGATAGGCCTTGTTGTGAGGCAAAACCTAAGCTTATCCAAAACCCTCCTCTAACTACCCTGGTTTGGAGTGAAAAGTTATCATTCATTTTTTTGCGAGTACTTTAATTCACTGCAGGTACGGGTTGGCTGAAAAGTTTAGACTCATCAAACACTAGAAGCACAGAAAGCCAAGACACTGAGTACACTCTTGCTGCATTAGGAAATAGTCCAGGAATCATAAATGAGCCCGTTAGCCAAGCTTGAATTGTTGCCTTATTGATTGGTTTTGCTTACGAGCAATTAGCCATATTACGATCGGAGATTTCTCATTTTTTTTTCAAGCTCTTCAAGAAATGTTTATAATTTTCCTACGAAACAAGTAAAAACAGTAGTAAGGATAATTTCGAACTACTGGTAGTTTTCCGATTAATTTATTGATTCTTTCTCGGTATACAAGATTCATGATATGCTCCAGCCAGGTCAGCTTTCCGTTCCACATCGGAAATAAATACCCAACCCCTCCTTGTCGTATCTTTTTAAAGCCAGATTCGGACATACCTCTTTCCAGCCATTCCCATGTCCTAAAGCGATTTGGAAATCCTGAGATTGGAACAGATGAAAGTTCGCGAATGTGTTCCTGGAGAGAGCAGTAAACCGGCCTCTTTGCACGATTCATTTGCCAGAGGCTGCGGAGAGTCACAGATGGCATGCTGATCAGGAGATATCCACCGGGGCGCAGACAACGGTAGAATTCTTTTAGGACCATCTTCATATCCAAAATGTGTTCAAGAGTCTCAATACATATAATCCCGCTTAAACTTTCTTGTTCAAGAGGCAAAGAAGTGACTGAACCCTGAACGACAGAAAGATAAGGATGTGTTTTGGCACGAATAAGCCGCGTGCTATCTAGATCCAGACCCAGAAGCTGCCTATGCTTTCCAATCAAGTCGGCCAGTTGTCCTTCTCCACAACCGGCATCCAGCCATAAACCGCCGGGCAGATCATTCAGCGATGCCGCAATTTCTTCCAGCAAAACGATTGGCCATGGCCAAATCTTGCGCATGGCCTTATTATACCGCGCTTTCGCAAAGTCAGGAGCTTTCAGTTGCCGTTTGGAAATTCCGCTCACGATTCTCCATCGATCAGATAAATTCCAGCTTGTGGCCATGTTCTATATTCGTTGGTCTGAGTCTTGGTGTGATCAAATACATTATGAGTTGACCCAGCAGTTTCATATTGGAATTGATGAAAAAGCTTCCCTTGAGCAACTTCGTTTAAAACCCATTGTGGAACATTTCCTCCCCAGCGTCTTGTTTGGGCGTAAGCACGCTGCGGGAACCACACCAAAAGATACTTCCCCGGCCAGGGAGTATCGCGTTGATCAACCCACTGAAAAGGCGGACTTATTTCTCCCTCACCTCTCCAACGGGCAACTTTCGGCTCTGCCATAAAAGCATTTAAATACGGAAGATATTGCGCAGTAGCATTATCTGTGAGAATCGGGATATTGGGATCCCATGGTAAAGCTTCTGCCTCGAGCCGCATCTTTGTGTTACCTGCCATCAGCCCCTTGTAATCATGAATGGTGTAATACCACCAGTTTAGTGATAAAATTATCACTATCAAAGAGGGCAATATGCATTTAGGCCAGCGTTGTGACTGCATAAGCGATATACTAACGACTAAGGATGCTCCTGCACCCATGATTGCCCATAGATTATGCTGCAAAAAACCGATTACCGAAAAAAACACGGAAAGCAATAAGGCAAAAAGCATGGAAAGCTTCGTCAAACGGGCAAACCGAAATTTTGCAAAGTTTTCACAAGCGCCCGCGACCAATATTGCAGTCGGGATAACAATCGCACATCCAAAACGAAGATCCAGGTGGACCGGGTACCAATGCGAAAAACTGGTCGAAAAATGACTTAAAATCAACAAAGGCGAGATGATGGCAAGCAAGAGATGTTTGTGAATGTCACGGGTATCTGCCACACTGCAGTCCCTTCCGAGTGTCATCATAGCTACAATTATTGGAAAGACTGCGAACAGATAACCCTCAACCGAAGCCTTGAGGATGGATAATCCTGATAATCTGGCCCATAAGCGTAATCCTTCTAATGGTTTCAGCCAGGGAGCACCCTCAGCATTATACCCCCCCTGGGCTGCATCTAAAAAATACAAAGGTGTACCCGTGTACCACCAAAGGGACAGAAGAAACGGTATACCCACAAGACAGCCGCCTAAAAGAAAATAAAATAGAGGAAATTCTCGCAAAGCGGATCTTCGCCAGCCTAGGACTAAAAACCCCAGCAGGGTCAGAGCAACCATCGGGGCTATACTGATACGAGTGGCCATCGCCCAAGCACAGGCTAAACCTGCGGTGAATGCCCAAATGCGCCTTTTTCGGACACGATTCGCCACCAGCAACAACCAGCCCACAACGAACAAGCCATAGAAAAAACCGGCCGGAATATCCGGCATGGTTGCCAAACCGTTTCTGAACAGAGTTGGGTTAAGCCCGCATAAAAGTGCTGCCCAGGCAGCGGCTGTGCGGCCATATAACCTATTTGCCGCATAGGCAGCTAAAAATACAGCAAGCAGGGTGCATAGTACTGGGAAAGCGACGGTTGTCCAATCTTGGATACCAAAGGCTGCGTACAATCCTGCTAATGGAGCAATAAAACCCAAACGATAAGTATGTGTGTTAATGCCGAAAGTAGGATTTCCCGCTGCCATATCTGCTGCCAACCGAGCATAAAGCACATCATCGCCACCCAATATCACACCTTGATAAACGAAAAGAGGAGCTAATAATCCTAACCCTATGGCTGACAGGAGCCATCCGGTTCTATCAAAACCGGTATTTTCTTTTTCTCGCAACGTTTGAGTTTCTTTGGCTGTAAATTAATTATGGAAGATATGGTCATTCGAAAGTTGAAATCTCTCCGAATTCCCAATACGAGCAGTTAATGTCTAAATCATTACAGAAGTTTTGTATTGACACTTTTTCTCTGGGGATGACTCACCAATAATATGATTTGTATTTATCATAGTATTGGAAAGTTTTGTTGATGCCGGTCTTCAAATCCGTTGAAGGTTTCCATTTTGTTGCATCGTATAATTTCTTTATATCGGTGACATAGTCACCGGTTTCAACATTGATATAATTTTTCGGCCAGGGTACAAATTCCAGTTTGCCGTTACCAACGGTGTCTATAACCGTCTTGACCATGTCTTTGAATTTTGTTCCAACTCCTGAACCCACATTATAAAATTCTCCAATGCATTTCTCAGTCACAGAAGCACGTAAAAAGGCATCAGCAAGATCACTCACATAGATATAATCGCGGATCTGTTCACCGTCTCCAAATATCTTAATCGTGTTCCCTTCAATTGCTTGTCGTATGAACCAGTTGATCATTGAGTATTTGGAATGTTTCATCTGCGACCGTGGGCCATATGGATTTGCAATTCTAAATATTATACAAGGAATATTGCAGATATTGTAATAAAATAAATACATATTTTCTGCCGCAGTTTTATTTAATGCGTAAGGAGTTCTGGGCCTTAATGGTTGTTTTTCATCAACAGGTATTTTGTTCAATCTGCCGAATTGCAAGCGGGATCCTGCGTGTAATATTACCGCCTCTGGATTGTATCTCTTGACATTTTCAAGTACATTCAACTGGCCGCGATAATTTATATCTGCATCTAGATAGGGATTGTCCATACTATCGTTGTGACTGACCTGACCCGCAAGATTAAAAATTATATCTTTTTTCTTCACAAGAAATTTAATGGCATCCATATCTCTTATGTCAGTAATACTAATTTGA
>CALANC010000293.1 GCA_937925895.1 uncultured Desulfobacterales bacterium | reverse complement strand
CATTTCACGTAGTAATTTATCTCCTGTTTGATGGCCATAAGCCTCGTTATGTTGTTTAAAATCATCAAATTCGATCATGATGAGAGACAGGTCCTGTTTATATCTGTCGGACCTGCTTGTCTCCTCAATCAGTCTTTGATCAAAGTAGCGCCGATTATATAAAGAAGTTAACTCATCTGTGGTTGCCAGTTCCTCGAGCCTGACATTTGAATCAACCAATTTTTTTGAAACTTCATCGAGCATGTTCATCTTATTTTGAAGTTCATCATATAGACCACTAAAGCCTTGGTGGATAATCGTAAACTCATTTTCACCATTGAACTCATGTCTTTCTCCTACTATCATTATCGATTTTGATTTAATCTCCTTTGAGAGGCTTTCGACGGAACTAATCCATTTGGCCCCTAAAAGAAAACTTAGAAGTGGGGGCAAAAGCATAACCAATACACCATATGTAAATGTTGATTTCAGTTCATTTATCTGTTCCGGCATTAATACAGGGATAACATGATTAAAAATGATATATACCATGAACAGTAACGGTAAAGTCGAAGACAAAATGAAAAAAACAAAGACATTCTTCTTAAATGTTTCGTGAATTATAGAAGTCAAGAAACCCATAATTACCTCTTATTCCAAAATTACAATTCTTAGGGTAATAATTTATGTGCCGAATTTGGACATTGATCTATGCGACTGGATCAGATTTCAAAAACGCTTGGGATATGCATATATCATAAAATCGGATTATGAAGCAAGATGAGTAAAAAAGGGCTTGAAAATTCTTGCAAATATCGAAAAGGAGAGGTATTTTTAAATATTAGGTGTAAATGGAGTTTTCGCTAGGCTTTGGTTTGGAAAGGCATTTTTTTGGCAACTTCAATCCATTTAGCAACTCGAAATCAAGGCGAGGCTATTGAAAACTGTTTTCAACCTTGTGGAACTACCTTTTGGAGGCGATTGCCGCATAACTCAGAATAAGATCTCTGAAAAGGGGGTAGTTTATGAAAAGATACACCATTTTAGTTGTCGATGATGAAAAATCAATTCTTTATTCCATTAAACACGTCTTAAAAAATGAGAACTATTATCTCCTTACCGCACAGAGTGGAATTGAAGGGCTAGCACTACTCAAGAAGAATAATGTTCAACTGGTGATCAGCGACCAGAAAATGCCAGGAATGACTGGCCTGGAATTTTTAAAGAAGGTAAAAATTGAATACCCTGAAATTCTAACGATTATGTTAACCGGTTATGCTGAAGTTGAAATTGCCATGGAGGCCATTAATGAAGTCGGCGTATATAAATTCATCATCAAACCCTGGGAGAATAATGATTTAATAATAACCATCAGACGGGCTCTTGAGTCTCTTGCGGTAACATTAGAAAGGGATGAATTATTGAAGCGAATCCAAGTTCAAGGTGCGATTTTAAAAAATTTGGAAAATGAACATCCTGGTATTTCTAAAATCGTGCGGGATGAGGATGGCTATATTATTTCTGAAGATGATGAGCCGGTGATGGAAATAAAATGGGGCCAGAAAGATCCATGAAGTTTTTTTTAAACTGCCCAAAGCTTTCGCCTGCCCATCGAACCCAAAAAAATATGCCCCGAATCAATAGGGAGGCTCCGTAATATAACTCATCAACTCCCCAACCGTCTCCAGAAGCTGTGAAGCATAGGAAATCATCAGTCCGAATTTTTTGAAAGCCCGCTAAAATCTTCCCGTTCAAAACGTGACATATCTTCCCAGTATTTGAAATTTTATATAAAGTCAACATCTTATGATATCATTTAGAAATCAAAATAAGAAATCGCTTATCATAGGATACTAAAATACATCCTCGCCCACAATATATGGTTTGGGTGGATTGGTGGCCATTCTAGATATAGGACCTGAAACTTGTATCGGCTACAGATCAATTTCATTTATGATTTCAAACAGTAATCATAATATTTTCGGGTATCAACCGGCGGGTGGTCGATTCACCAGATAGATACCGATACCAACGAAAACCAGCGCAAGTAACAGTGCGCCTGTAATTGGCTCGTTGAGCAGCAGACCGCCGGCAAGCACTCCGAAAAGAGGAGTCAGAAAGGTGAACGATGCTAAACGCGAAGGAGGATAGTGGCGGATGAGCCAGAACCAGGCCAGGTAAGTAATAAATGCGACCCAGACTGTTTGGTAGGCCAGACAGCCGGCAATCAAAGGCGTCATCAGAACAATACCGGGTTCACCCTTTGCCAGGGACGCCAGCGGCAAGACCACCGCAGAAACGGCAAGCTGATACAGCAAAACTTTGCTCGGTTTGACCCGGACAAGGGAACTGGCTTTTATCAAAACCGTGGTTGCACCCCAGATAACAGCAGCTGCTGTCAGCATGGCGTCACCGATCAGCATTCGATGGGTGGGGAAACTCAGTGACTCTCTAAAGGCGACGACGATGCCGACAAAGGCACAGCACATCCCCAAAATTTGAATCTTTCTAAGGTGTTCACCCGGAATAAAGAGCTGGGCTCCCAAAGCGACAGCGAAGGGTGACATATAGAGGAAGATAACAGCACGGGATGCGTTGGTAAATTCGAGGCCCCAGTATATCAGAATGAACTCTGCGGCAAAAAGAATGCCGGCTGCAAGTCCCCACCAAAGGGTACCATCTTTTTCCAGCACCGGTTCCCTGCGCACTACCATCAGAATCCAGATCAAAACGGTTGCCCCCACCGACCGGATACCGGATTGCAGCAGCGGCGGGACGCCCGGGATGGCCACCTTGATGGCTACCTGTGCCAATCCCCAGCTCGCGCACAGAACGCACAAGGTTGCCATGGCGGTGAGGTCTAGAATCTGTTTCTGGTTTTTCAAGTTGTGCATCATGTAGCATTCACGAATATCGAATGTAAATCGTAAATATTTTTGTCTTCGATTTTTTGAGTCAAGGGCAGGAAACTGCTATTTAATAAAATTGAAAGTCCGCATCCTATTGTTGAATTAACAGAGGTAAGAAAATTTGGGTTAATGTTCGTAAACGTTAAGTTTTTTAACAAAACGCTCCTATTAATTATTCGGCTTTATAGCTTCCACCAAGCAATCCATTTTTTCACCTGCCATTATCAATTTTACATCTGAGAAACCAACCATTTCTAAGGTGTCTTTCACTTCACTGAAGGTGTAGGTGTCGCCTGCTGGAGTGTTTACAAGCATGTTCAATGCAAAAAGAGCCCCAGCAGGTGGTTTTGTACGAGAATCATCCATTATATGATCTCGTATGAGTAATGTTCCACTAGAATCGAGTCCGCGATATATTTTCCGGTAAAGCTCGTAATTTTGGTTGGGGCTGTTCTGGTGAATAATTGCTGAAAGTAAAGCGATATCACATCCAGTAGGAAGTTCATCCTTGTAAAAATTTCCTGTAACTAGATCTACTCTTTCTTTTAGGTTTTCCTCCTTAATCTTTTCTTCTGTAATTGGAATAACTCCTTCCAAATCGAAAATGATAGCATTTAGTTGTGGATTTTTTTTAAGAAAAGCAATCGTGTATGCACCGGACCCTCCTCCAATATCGAGGAGCTTTTTAAAGGAATTCAAATCATAAGTATTGGCTATCTTATCGGAAAGATTTCTGGCTGCTACATGCATTGCACCGATAAATGATTTACTATCTTCTTCTGACTGTGAATCAACAACCGGTTTTAAATGTAGATTAGAACCCTTTCTTATGCACTCTGTGAGACAACTCCAATTATCCCAAATTACATTCATATGCTTTACCATTGGATGGATAGATTTAGGATGCAAAGCAGATAAATTCGATCCATTTTCTGTTATCCTGTAACGGCCATTTTTCTTTTCAACAAGATCAAATGTAATAAGGCAATCGAGGATTCGTGTCGTAGCCCTATCATTCAGCCCAAGCTTATCGGCTAATTCTTTGGCAGATAAAAAATCCGTGTCAAGAATTGTAAAAAAATTCCATTCAGCGGCTGAGAGGATTACTCTGCTTTTCATAAAACTGCGTACATCACCAACTATGTCAGGTTGAGTTCCCATAAGTACACCTTGGTTAAATCATTTTTTATTGTATTAAAAAGTTAACATATCAGGTTCTTCTCCAATTTCGTTGGAGAAGAGGATTCAAGGGGTCAAGGGTCCAAGTGTTTGTTCTACAGTGATTTTAACAACGCTTTGAGCATCTTTTCATCTTCCAATGTATCATCCTTGAAAGCCCTTTAATTTTCTTTATTTAAATAA
>CALANC010000292.1 GCA_937925895.1 uncultured Desulfobacterales bacterium | reverse complement strand
GGTTACTCAAAAGCTGTATTAAATTTCGAGAAAATGTATAATTGGCATGTAAGAGTTCTTCGAAAATGTCAGGGACGATGACCAGGAGAATCGATTCAGTTTCTGCTACTGCTGTTGCCGTTCTGTTTTCATTTAAAAGATAAGCCATTTCGCCGAACACTTCTCCCTCCTTAAGGGTGGTAATTTTTTTCCGGTCTTCGTCAATTGTCTGGTAAATGGAAATACTGCCCTTAAAAATAAAGTATATATCTTTGCTTATATCGCCTTGGGCAAAAAGAGTTTCGCCTGGGTTGTAGCGCTTGGCATATTTATCAAAAATCCGTTCTGGATGACTGAATAAAAATTTTCCGATTTTTTTTTCTTTTTTTTTGTTCAGCAATTTAAAGAAATAGAGGCGTTCCAGCAAAAGAACATCGATTCTATCGGTGACGAAGATATATTCTGCAAAGAAAAAAAACAGAATAAAGGAAAAGTGAACCCAGAGAACCATCAAAATCAGCGAGCCGATCAAGCCATAAATTACATTGTATTGGGATATGTTGAAGAATTTGGAAAAGAGAATGTGAAGCAGAATAATTGACAGAGCACAAAGGAAGGCGCCAACAAGACTTGATGCTGTTTTTGGCTTCCGGGGAGGTAACAGACGGTATGTCAGAAAAATAACCAGAAAAGTAATAAGAAAAGGAAGTAAGCGCCTTATAAAAGAAAAGAGAGTTTGAAAAAGTGTCTGAATTATAAGGTTGTCTGACAAAAGGGATTGGAAAAAATTTAATCCCATACTGGCAAGTGTCGCCAAAATGGCAAGTAGCAAAAAGAAACCTAAAAGAATAAATGAGAGAAAATTAATCACATGTTGTGGCCGGATCTTTTCGGCCGGGAAAATGATTCCCAATCCACGTTGTATGGAAGTTAAGATTAAACCGGCTGCCCAGAGCAGATTGATAAAGCCGAAGATTCCGATGGCGGCCGTGTTGACGTTGAGAAGACCGATTTTTACAAGTAAATCCTTGTCCAGATTTTCATTTATACTTTTTAGAAAAGCAAAAAAACTGACTGAAATATCAGGGTAGGAAGTCAGGTAGCGTTCAAAGGAAATGAGCATTAAAAGGAACACAGGTGTAACTGAAAGTAGGAAAAAAAAAGCGGCCGCCCCGGCATGGTTGAGCAGTTCGTTTTTAAAAAAGAAATTAATTGAAAGGCTGATCTTTTGAAGAATAACCTGCAAATGGTTTCTTATGATTATGAAAAACCAACCGCCTTCTCTCTTCCTCATTATTTTTGCTCATTCATTTAAAGTTAAAATGTTTTTTTACCGGTGTCTTGATATCCCAAATACAGGACAACCCTTTCGGAAATGAAACAAAATCTCCTTTTTCAAATTCAACTTTTTCACCATCTTGTATTTCAACAACCACCTTACCTTCCAGCAGATAGCATTCTTCGGCTCTGTCATAATACCAGTCGAAACGAGATTTTTCTTTTTCCCATATCGGCCACGAAAAAACCCCTCTTTTTTCGAGATCCTGATCCGATGGTTTTTTGATTTCTATTTTCATATATTGTTCCTTTCATTTGAATTTTTGGCTACTTGCCCTACAGATGTACAACGCACAATTTGCCAGGGCGAAAAGCGCTGGATGAATTAAAAATTAGTAATTAAAGAAAAATTATCTCAATTTAAAAAGGAAATAACGGGTGTTACCTAAAACCTGAAACTGCATGGCCAATTTTTTGGTTTTTGAAAAGAGTATAGTGAAATTAGGATTTTATGTCAAGTTGCCAGAAACTTGTCGGGATTTATTATCTGCAACAAAAGGTCGAGATTGATATTGAAATATCATCATGATATATCATCTGAAAATAGCGCAGGAAGGCCTCCGACCCGTGCAAGATACAGTGACCATTTCTAAAATTTTTCCATAAAGGTATAATACGGCGATATTTTTTGAGATGAAATGAACAAACTATACAATCGGTCCTATTTTTTTGATCAAGGTATTCACTTTGAATGTCAGTTATGCGGTCTCTGCTGCATGGGAGAGCCAGGCATTGTCTACGTTACCGAAAATGAAGTCGCAAAGATAGCCAAATACCTTTCAAAACAGGTTTCAAGTTTCATTGAAACATATCTTCTTCCGTTTAAGGTGGGATACCGTATCAAAGAACATGCGGATGGGCGGTGTTTTTTTTATAAAAACGAGTGTGTTATTTATCCGGTACGTCCCCGACAGTGTGCCACCTTTCCTTTCTGGTTTGAAAATATCCGTTCTCCGAAAAAGTGGCGCCGGGTTGCTGATGAATGCCCGGGGATTGGCCGTGGACCGCTCTATTCTAAAGAAAAAATTTTGAAAATAATTAACTCAACGATTGAATATGTTGTAAAGAACACCTAAGTAGAAATAAAAAAAATGGCGTCAACGATGCAACATTGGAGATAAAATGGCGGAGATAAAAAGTACACTTGATATTGTTATGGAAAAGACAAAGCACCTGACTCTCAGCAAAGAGGAAAAAAAGGAGCACGATCGCATCGAGGTCACCAAGCGATTAAAGGGATTGTTGCAAAAATATGAGGATAATCTGTCTAGGAAAGAGCAATTAAAAGTAGAATTGGAACGCATGAAAACGACATATGATTTGAACATAAAACAAATGGTGTCAGGAATTATGTTAGAGGATCTTAAGTTCGGACGTGACAATAAATTATATCTTGACCTGTTAAATGAAATTTGTGGCTTAGATGTATCTCGACTTGATAAAATGTTTTCCGATTTTCAGAACACTGTAGAAATTGCAGCTGAAAAAAGGATAAAAAAGTTAACAAAAAATTTGGCAAGAAAGCACGCCATTTACGGATCTGCCATTGTCCCAAATCTGGAAGCGGACAAAGAGTGGCAATCAATACTTGAAAAAATCGAGGCAAATTTCCATAAGGATCTAAACAAGGAGAAGGCTGATTTCAAAGGTCTCCTTGGCAAGGCAAAGGTTTAGAAACAGTCCAGTCCTTTTGAGAGCTTATCTTTGAGCCTAAGCAGATGAACAATCTGGGTCGTCAAGCCAGTCAGACTTATCTCAGGTTTTTCGGGCGGATGATATTTTTATCTTATGGCAAATATCTGCAGGCAATTCGAACGTCCTCCATGCCACATAAATTCTTTCTGTTAATATTCTTCAAGGTCAAAGCAGCCGGTACATCTTACCTGTAAGGTCACGCCCCAGCAGGCGGCTCAGCTTGCGCGACTCTGCGGCTACCTTGGTATAATCAATTCCGGTGGCAACATTCAGACTGTTTAACAAATGGATGGTGTCCTCGGTGGCTATATTCCCTGCTGCGCCTTCAACAAATGGGCATCCGCCCAAGCCCCCCAGTGAGGTGTCAAAATATGTAATCCCCATTTCTAGTGCGGTCATTAGATTGACCAAGCCCATACCACGGGTGTCATGCAAGTGCAGCCCAACCGAAACATCACCTGCCATAGGCAATATTGCCGCCAGATTTTGACGCACGGCCGGTGGTGTGGCCATCCCCGTAGTATCCGCCAATATAAGCCGGTCCAAGCCTTTGTTCAAGAGTTTCTCGGCCAGGCGCTGTACTTGAAACACCTCGATTTCACATTCATGCACACATCCAAAGCTGCATTGAATGCTGCCGCGTACTTTGCGGCCTTCCTGCCGGGCTAAATCAATCATGGCGACTGCTTCCGCCAGGGCCTCATGAACCGACATGCCGCTGTTGCTTTTGCTTTGCTCTTCACTGGCCGAAAGCGACACTTCGATCCACTGAATCGGTGTACGACAGGCGCGTTCCATCCCCTTGCGATTTAGGGTCAAGGCGCTAAACTCAACCGAATCCATTGGCGGCAAAGCGTCAATTACAGATTCGGTATCAGCCATTTGCGGCACCTTGCCGGGATGAACAAAAGATGCCACTTGAACGGAACTCACCCCGGCTTTCACCAAGCCGTTAATCAGTTGTATTTTTTGATCAGTGGACAGCACCTGCTTTTCCATTTGCAGCCCGTCGCGCGGGCCGACTTCCGTGATGAAGGCGTGTGTAGGATATGCCATAGTTGGTCTTCCTTTTAACAGCGCACAGATAAAACCTGCGCCCCGTTGAATTCGTTGTCAGACGCTTCAAAATAATCATGATCTCTATCTTTGGCCAGGTGAATTCAAGAACTGGCAAGAACACAAGACATCGCGGCGTTAGACATATCGAAGGTTATGAGGCCGGCTGATATCCTGAAGGTTTGAAGAGATATCTTAAACGATCAGTTTCTACATGGAGTTTTGTTTACGAGTATGAATTGTTAGTAACCTGAGGGCGCACCGCTTAGCAATAAAAAGCTGTAAACTGCAAAACTAAGCTGCGTCCCTCTTTTTATTATATTCTATTTGACAGCCGCTACGATTTATAGTGGAATTTCGTTCTCGATATGTAAAAAAGCTTATACTATGAAGCAGGAGGAAAATTTACTATGAGTCTCAAAAGAAAGGGATTTTTAGAAGGTCATAAGAAAGTCGCCGGTGATAAACTTGTAACCCGTATGTCTTCTCTCAAAGAGAAAGGTTTGGACACCGTCGCGATTAAACGCGACAGCTTTATCAAAAAAATGAGGGCCGACATCCGCAAAGCAAATTACCGCCTGGCCTGTATTGCCGCCCAGGAGAAGTTAAACGCTGATAAAGTCCAAACCAAAACAGAAAAACTGGCTGCCAAAAAGAACACCCCTGATAAGCCGTCGGCAAAGATCGCCAAGGGTGCTCCCGCAAAGAAGGAAAAGAAAGAAAAAAAGAAAGCGCCACCTCCTGCTTCGGATGAGCAAGAGTAGGAATCGGCTGTTCATCCGAATTTTTATTGATCCCTGTCAATTGATCGTAACATCCGACTATCATGGTTGACCGGAAGCGTTCATTTTAAAATTGTAGAAAGTTGATTCCATTCCCCTCTTTTTGTTTTCAGATCTATCCACAAAACCTAAGGTTGGTCAGACATATCAAAGGTTTTTGAGATGGATGATATTTTCACATGAATGGATGCTATCACAGGTCTTAATAGCAGTCCTTAGGAGGGTTTAAATAAACCGGTCAATGCACCCTTGGACGGTTCAATTTTTGAAATATGATATCGCAACCAATTGAATCGATTTTAAATTTCCAGAGATATAGCGAGACTGTCGGAAAAGTCTAAAAACGGCGATTTGGGCCCTTTGGCATATAATAAAATCAAATAGTTACTAAGCCCAAAAACACAGATTTAGGGTTTTTCGACAGTCTCAGCATTAACATGCAATCTAGATTCGTTACGGGTTTGTTGGAGATATGTCAGGTTTCATACCAGATCCCACCACTCCAAGATATTGTGTAGGCAACAATTAGAAAAAGCGTGGAATTTTTACGTCAGTCCACGCTTTCTGGTTTTAATTTCCATTAAAGGATTATAGCCGCAGTGCCAATTTAACGTGCAAGTGAGTGGCCAGGCTGTTATACGGAAAAAGTGTTTAAAGGCACTGCACTTGCCCCCGAAAATTATCTTT
The DNA here is from genome assembly GCA_937925895.1 of uncultured Desulfobacterales bacterium. Classification (GTDB taxonomy): domain Bacteria; phylum Desulfobacterota; class Desulfobacteria; order Desulfobacterales; family UBA11574; genus CALANC01. The sequence goes on along the minus strand of CALANC010000292.1, from coordinate 8,408 downwards.
AAAAAGTCGCGGTATAAGCCCGGTCTCTCTCCACTGATTTGTTAACTTGTCATCGATGACTTCTTATCCAGCATTCTCTTTATGCCATGTAAAACTACAATGAAGAATAACATCGCTAAATTGCTGATAAGCAATACTTTTTTAGCTGTCAAATAGTCCAATCGTAACAAATTAAATAAAAAGGGCAAAATCGATATCGACAAAAACATCGTTGCAACAAGTATGTGAATGTATGCAGCAATAAAACCCCATATTCTCAAACGAAGCAGACCAAGACAAGCAATAATTGCAGATGTAAAATAAATGATGGCTATTGCTTGTTCCCAAAAATATTGAAAGTGAAAAATGTTAAAAAGTAACCGGACTTTCGTCGCAGCTGAAATAAATATTAAAGCACCAACCACACCAAGGCTGAAATCTATAATGCGTGTTGATTGTGTCGTATCCATCTCTATCAAGTTAACGGCGCCTAACTATCGTTCGCGGTTTTTAGCCCGTCTGCGTCCAGGCGCAGGTTATGCCTTAAATTCATTTTATTTTTACGAGAACCTCGTTGGATTGTATTTCTCCTGTCCAAACATTTATAAGACTCCTCTTACTGGTGGATGTGTCATAAATGAATGCCTATGGAAAAAAATTACGATAAAGCAACTTTACCCTATATTGTCCTTTTCCCATAAACACACTTTCGGCTTTAAGGTCATCTTCCCACCTTCCTCGCGCATTTTGGAAAAACCATCCAACATAAAACAGCTTTGATTCCCCAGGATTAATGGTGAAATGACTAATATTATTAGGGTCGAAAAAATGAGGTCCGTCACGCAAGATTACAATTTGGCCATCAGGTTTTTCTATTGTAAGAAGGATTTCCGATTTACCGTGGTGATCTTTAAAATTCAACGACTTGCCGATTTGGTAGTCTGCAGGAAAGCAGATGGTAGGATGAGCAAAAGTTATTAAGCTATCATCTTTATTCTCAACAGATGCTGAGAAGCGAACTGCTCCTTTAGAAACTTCATTAATATTATATTCCGATGTCTTTGGGTTCAGTTTTATTAAAGTTTTTTGACTAGTTTTGTCAGTTGGAGTGGCTCTGGATGCTTGACTTTCATTATTGTATCCACCAATGGCTAATAGCGTGAACAATGTAAATATTATAGTACAGCATTTGTTCATGGCATTATCTCGGAAGCATAACATTAAATATTGATTCGCTGCGAAAGAATTACAACCATAAATTAGGAAGATTCCCATGAAAATCTGGCTTGCCAAAACCTGTGATTTCTTGCCATACGCACAAGCTGAAGCCGAATCTTGATAGTTACATATATCATAAAAATGAAAAGGGCAAATCCTTCAAAATGAATTTGCCCTTAATGAAAAGATGATATCCTAAATATTTCAGGCCGCTGATGTTTGCACTATAGCAGACATCAACAACTAAGGCTTATTTGCGTTATAGCAAGAGCAAATAGCTGGTGATTACCATTTAGTGAAGGGTAAAAACTTCCCGTTCATGGTAACGACGACACGATCTCCCTTAGAATTTTCCTCCTTTTCGACATCTAAGGTAAAATCGATAGCACTCATGATGCCGTCACCAAATTTTTCGTGAATAATTGTCTTAAGAGGCATTCCATAAACCTGCATAATCTCATAAAAACGATAGATCAACGGATCGGTGGGGACTGCAGGGCCTAATCCCTTCAGAGGGTATTCGGTAAGCGCTTCGGCCACATCAGGGGCAAGCCCTAAAGCTGATACAATTTTTTCCGCTTCTTCCTTAGAAGCGCTGGCCTGCCGGTAACAAACAGCCGCAATCCAGACTTCATCACGCCCCACAACAGTTTCCAAATCAGCAAAACTCAATGATTTCTCTTTTTTAGCAGCCAATAGTTTTTTCGTGATTTCAGACAGCTCCATTCAATACCTCCTGAAATGATTAAGATTAAATTGTAAAATAACGACAACAAGATTAACAACCAGTTTTCCTTAGACCAAATATTAGTCAATACCCATACAGATATATTGAGATTGAGTCAAGTAAATCGGGCTTGTCAAAACCTGTGTTATCTTACCAATCTCGCTGGTACAGTACTCGTTAACAGGTATTGTGATATCTATTTAGTTTTTTATCCATCGCCCGACTCAGGTCTCATATAGGTCACCGGCCAGGTATTTCAAGCCTGTATCTACCGCGACGGTAACGACCGAATGACCAGGGCCTAATTCCTGGGCGAGTTGGAGCGCTCCGACAATGTTTAATCCGGTCGATGTTCCTGAAAATATTCCTTCTTCTCTTGTTAGTCGTAGCACCATCTGCCGTGCTTCTGCTTCATCAATACCCCTGACTTCATCATAGTAATCCTTGTCCAAAAGTGGAGGGACGAACCCAACCCCGATACCTTCAATATGATGTGTCCCTGCTGTTCCGGTGGAGATTACCGTCGAAGTAGCTGGTTCCAAAGCGACTATCCGAGTTTGGGTGTTGGCTTCTCGCAAAGCATGAGCAACCCCCATCAGCATACCCGCTGTACCAACTCCTCCACAAAAAGCATCAATGGGGTTAGTCACTTGTTGTAACAATTCATAACCGATCCTGGCGTGACCCTTAATTATGTCAGTATTGTTAAATTGGTCTGTAAAATAGGTGTTATCCACCTGAGCGATATTCTCAGCTCTCTCAATCATTCGTGGAATTAAGTCACGCGTGATTTTTCCATCCAGACTGGAGATAATTTCTAGTTCTGCCCCAAATGCACGCATTATGTCCAGTTTTTCCTTGGCAAAAGCATCAGACGACACAACCTTAAACGTATACCCTTTAACGGCGCATACAAATGCCAGAGATGACCCGGTACTAACACCTGTATACTCAACAACTGTCATACCTGGACGCAAATCACCTCGCTTTTCAGCCTCTTCAATCATCGCCAGGGCCATACGGTCTTTATACGAACCGGTTGGATTGAAGTACTCTAATTTGATTAGCACATCAGCGCCATTTTCCGGGACAATTTTTTGCAGTTGAACAATTGGCGTGTTGCCAACCGTATGTATAGTTGAAGGACTCAGTTGGCTCAATCTATCAGGCATTTTCTTCCTCTTTTTTTAAACAATAGATATAGCTTTTAAAGTTGTGATGATTTCTGTTTCAAACATTTGTCCAGTGGCTTTTTTTTGCCGACTAATATTGATATTACCTCATGAAAATTGGGCTTGTCAAAACCTTAGAATTCTTGAATGGAAAAGGACAAACCCTCCGGAAAAGATTTGCCCCTATTGAAAAAACGATATCACACGAAAATTTAAGCTCTGATACTTACGCTTTCATAGCAGTAACCACAGGTTTAACAAGGTGCTATGTACGTAGGAGATATCTGAAATCTTAACGCCACGGCTCAGCTACGGCGGCGCAGTCTCCAAATCGACCGTTGTAAAGGTCAAGAAGGCCCCCTAAAGATCCCCGCATGGCCCTTGACACCCAGGGGCAATTCTTCTATATTCCCGATTACCAAGCAAAAAGCGACAATAAGAGAGATCCAGATTTACCGGAACCAAATGAGGATTTGAACAATGGACAGCACCTACCGTCTGAACCTTTATAAAACGCTTTAAAAGGAGGAGAGACATGAGTAAGGATCGAGTCTTGTTAAAGATCAAAGGGGAAATGGGAGATGAGGAACTGTTTTTCAAGGAGCAGGAACAGAACCAGATCAAAAACCTGAGGGAGAAGTCCGCCAAGGAGGCCAATGAAAAGTATTGTGAAGAGCATAAGGATCATTGCTTCCGCTGCGGAACCCGGAGCCTTGTGGAGGTGGATCGCGAGGATGTGAAGATCGATATTTGTGTAAACCAAGATTGCGGTGCCGTGCACCTGGATCCTGGTGAGTTGGAAGCGATCATAAAGGACCAGAAGTCCATAATCTCAGTCAGTAAAGCCATTTTCAATGTTTTTAAATAGGATTCCGACAATAGGGAAGGGGAGTGTTTGGCAGCTATGTGCTCTCATGTACCGGACAAAGGCGAACAGACGGTTATTACTATGGCCACTACGCATTCAAAACTCTTCTGGCGTGTGATACAAGTATACTAAAAAATTGCTATACCCTGTCGCTTCCTTGACACAACTTTCCAGAAAACCAAATATTGCCCAAGTGCAGATATATTGAGAGTACTTCAATAAAAACTGACTTGTCAAAACTTGTGTTATCTTGCCATCATTGCAACCAGTGCGTGAAGTTATGATATTTGTGATATCCAATCGAATCGTAATGAATGATTCGTCTATTTGGAACCATTAGGATTTCTACATTGCTTCATCGAACTCATCCCTGTATCTTACAATTCCAGACACTCCTTTCATTACTGAATCATTAAGAATCATCACCATAAATGCTTCATCTGGGATCCCTTCCCATTGACTTTTTAAACCATATTTTGATGCACGTTGAAACCCAAATCGTGGATAATACTTTTCGTGGCCAAGCACAATTGCAAACGGACACGTCGTATTATTAATAATTCGAAGTCCCTCTTTAACAAGTTTAGTACCAATTCCCTGGTTCTGTAATTCTGGCAAGACAGCCATCGGACCAAGACCCATTCCTTCAATAATACCACTTTGCGTTTCTATCGTTACTGGGCTGAACAAAATATGCCCTATTACTTTAATATTTGAGATTGTAACAAGTGACAGTCTTCCTTTGCATGATTTACGCAACTTATCGACAATGCGACCCTCCATAGGTTGACCAAACGCCTTATCGTTTAACGAGCGTATTTCATCAACATCATCAGGTCGCTCAAAACGTATTTCAATCACTGATTCATTCAATTCTGAAATGCCATAATTTTAATTGGCATTATTGTCATTTAATCGTAACTCTAAAGTAAAGTTATCTTACCAGTCTAGCAACCTGGATCAACTCAAACCATTTTGCATATATCAAAAATTAAAAGGGCAAACCTCCACCTTACCTAAAATCCAAATGCCATTAATCAATCGCATTAATCAACCACTTGGAAAATTGGTTGACAAAGTGCTTCCTTCTAACATACTGAAACAATATAGAGAGTGGATGAAATGGTTGAACGACATTCATCTTTTGCTGCCGAAAATATCCTCTCGTGCAATTGTAGTTACAAGACAAACCATTAGGAAAGAGGTGAATCATATGGCTAATTATCATAGGGGATTTTCCGTTTTTTCTTTAATGACCATTCTCTTGAGTTCTATCTATTTAGTAATTACCCCTGATCTTTGGGCCGCAACAACGGTGACCGGAATGAACCCAAGCGATTATCCAGCACCAAATGTTGGATGCATGGCACCTGATAAGTGCCACGCCGGCATAGAACCGATTCGTGCTCACGATTCCCAAATGGCCGAACAGATATACGCAAAAGGTGCTAGACTCGGAGACCCGAATGGGTGTGTGATTTGTCACGGAGGTAATCCAAAGGAAGAAAAAGATGCCAAAATAGCCCACACTGGTGCCCCGAAAGGCGGCGTATTAACCACCTTTGTCGTGCACTCGGGTTCGGTATGGGTTAATGAAAAGATATGTGGTCAATGCCATAAAGAGTGGACCTATGCCCAATACCGTTCCATCATGCAGACGGAGGCCGGTAAAATACAGGGAGCCTTATGGGGATGGGGCCCCGCCAGTACTGGATATGAAAAGAAGTATGGCAATTATGACGTAACAGACCCCGACGGCCCTGAGCCTATTTTCGGTACAACCGATTACAAATCTTACACCCAGGCGCTGATGAAAAAATATCCGGATAACTTTCCCACCCAGCTCAATCAAGTCCCAAAAACCAATGTGGAGACGCTAAAGGAAAAACCCTGGGAAGCCATATATACTTATCTGCGAACAGATTGTCAGCGTTGCCATGTGGGTGTCAAGGGGCGTGAAAAACGAGGGGATTTCAGGGGAATGGGCTGCAGTGCATGCCATATCCCTTATAATAATGCCGGGCTGTATGAAGGCGGCGATAAGACGGTCAAACGGGATCAACCGGGCCATGCGATGGTGCACTCGATCCAGTCCTCACGCAAAGCCAAAGTTGTCGTTAATGATAAAGTCTACTCAGGCATACCTCATGAGACCTGTGTTTCCTGTCACAATCGGGGCAAGCGCATTGGTGTGTCCTTTCAAGGTCTGATGGAATTTTCCTATGGTAGCCCTTACACCGATAAGGGTAGCAAGCAACCCAAACTTCACACCAAATTCTACCAGTTTATCAAAGATGATGTGCACCACCGTTTACAATCGCGGGAGGGCAATCCTGAAGGCGGCCTGCTCTGTCAGGACTGTCATACCACGACATCCCTGCATGGTAATGGCAACATTACTGGCACACTTCTGGCTAATGTGGAAATAGAATGCTCAGACTGCCACGGAACCGCTGCCTATTACCCATGGGAACTGCCGTTGGGTTGGGGAGACGAATTCGGCAGTGAACTAGACATGAAAAAGGCTCGCGGACTTTCAACTTCACCGCTGGCCACCCATGCCAAGTTTAGTACCACATATGATGCCAAGGACGGCTATCTGCTGACCACCCGGGGAAATCCATTTAACAACGTGGTTAGAGACGGCGAAAAAGTGGTGGTACATTCTGCATCAGGGCTTGATTTTGAAGTGCCGGCCTTAAAATCACTAGCAACTGCCAACAAGTGGCGAAATCCCGCCAAGGCTGTCGCTGCTAAACTTCAAGCCAAGAGCCACTTAGAAAAGATAGAGTGTTATGGATGTCACTCTGCCTGGGCACCCCAATGTTACGGCTGTCATGTGAATGTCGATTTCTCCGGCAATAAAAAGGCCACCGATTGGGTCGCAGCGGGCAATACACATTTTGAAAATGGTCATACCGCAGAATCCATGCGCGGCGTCGAACCGCCGGTCGCGCCCGGCGTGGCTTTTGGTAAGACCAATGAAAACCGATCCTATCTTCGATGGGAAGACCCTGTGCTTGGGATCAATGGTGAAGGAAGAGTAAGTCCCATTATCCCCGGCTGTCAGCAAATAACGACCGTCAAGGCACCCGACGGCGAAGTTTTGGTCCACAATAAGATATGGCGAACTCCGAAAGGGTTGGAAGGGGGTGGTGAAAAAGGCCAGAAGAGCATCGATATGGCCCCGGCCGCGCCCCATACGGTGGACTGGCAGGCCCGTGAATGCACTTCCTGTCATGCGAGGTCCAAATCATTGGGTTATGGCACCCACGAAGGACGCTATCTAAGGGGATATGCTGAAGGTATCTATGTAGACATCATGAATGAAAAAGGAGATCTGGTCACCAAGACAGCACAATACCAGATCAGTCCGGTGCCTGAGTTATCCATGGACCTCGATAATGTTGTCGATCGAAAAGATCAGCAACTGCAAACCGTTGGTCATCATTGGCCTCTGGATGGTCCTTTGCCCAAGGAGATGCGAGATAACATGGAACGACTGGGGGTATGTCTATCTTGTCACCGTGAGATTCCGGAGGGAAGATTTATTTACCGAATTATCTCCAAGTTAGGAGACGCATTGGGCATGATACCGAGTACCGATGCTGAGCATATGAAACTAATCGCGAAAGGTATGTTCATAGCAGCTAATTTTCAAATTTTCGGCCCGCCGTTGGCACTTCTCATCATTATTCTCTTTGTCTTTTTGGTTAGAAAAAGAAAAACCGAATAATCACGGTCTACTGATCGTATTAATAATGGCTGCATGCATAACATTGGCTTGCAGCCATTTTTATTAGACCCAATAAGAAGGATAGCAGTATATTGTTGTCTGCTTTTCGTCTCTGAAGGTATGGATATGTAATAAATTTATTTCAAGATATTGTGGTTTAGGGTTAAGCTAAAAAACTCATGACACAGGACCTGGACTGCAACTATCTAATTTAACGATTATTTTCTAGACTTATTTTCTAAACCTAAAATATTTCGAGCTGTGATTTATCAACCGTGAAGGGAGAAGTCACAACTTTTTGAAGAGAAATTTAGAATTGGCACATATACAATATCTTGTGGTGCTTGCCTATAGTTTTATTGGCGGAAAAAATGGAATTTTTATTATGATGTCGTTTGAAATCTAAAAAAATCCAAATAACTCAAATATTCAAGCTTTCATTTCGCAGTCCTAAAAATCAAGAAGCAGTAAAAATTTTGCTTTGTGATTGTAACCCTAATTTTTCTGCAGAGAGCTTAGCAATTGTTGATATCACAAAGTCTATATCCACCTTTATGATGTTGGGTATAGTCGAGTAGCCCGGGGGAATTTCACCCCCAGGCCCTCACAGATCCGTACGTGAACCTCTCGATTCATACGGCTCCTCTCATCCAACCAGTATAATTTATCTACCGGCTTTGCCTTATACGAACAGTTCCTCCCAATTCT
>CALANC010000291.1 GCA_937925895.1 uncultured Desulfobacterales bacterium | reverse complement strand
GTTGGGCGAAAGATGTACGGGGGGCAGACGACCCATCTTCCACTGAAGATAAATACCTCCGGGGTTATACCGCCTATTTTTGCTTCATCGATTATTATGTTCCCGGCCACCATAGCAAGTTTTATAACGATTCCCTGGATGCAGAGTGTGGCTTCAGCAATGAGACCCGGCAACATTTTTTACGAGTCATTATACATCGGGTTTATTTTCTTTTTTTGTTATTTTTACACAGCTGTTACCTTCAATCCTGTCGATGTTGCAGATAATATGAAAAAACAAGGTGGATATATTCCCGGTATCCGTCCCGGAAAGCGCACAGCGGATTATATCGATAGAGTTTTGACCCGTATTACGCTCGGAGGTGCCATATATGTTTCTGCCGTATGTGTACTCCCGTCAATTTTGATAACAAAGTTTAACGTTCCTTTTTATTTTGGCGGTACCGCTCTTTTGATCGTTGTAGGTGTTGCTATTGACACGATTCAACAAATTGAATCTCACATGCTCACGCGTCACTATGAAGGTTTTTTAAAAAAGGGTGGAGGTAAGATGAGGTAGGAGAATGTTGATCCGATCATCTTGATTTTAACAGAAACAGGAGCTTAGTATGCCGAAAGAAGAGGCGATCAAGGTAGAGGGTACGGTGCTTGAAACATTGCCGAATGCAATGTTCAAGGTGGAGCTGGACAATAAGCACCAGGTGCTGGCACATATTTCCGGAAAAATGCGGATGCATTTTATTAAAATTTTACCCGGTGATACCGTTACGGTTGAACTTTCACCGTATGATCTCTCTCGGGGAAGAATAACCTACCGGTCCAAGTAATCACACGGTCGATTACAGGGACCCGTTTATATGAATAGGTTGATGAGATTGACCTGTTACCTGTAGCCGATTACAGTCATCTCGCTAAAGGAGTATAGTAGATGAAAGTAAGAGCATCAGTCAAAAAAATGTGCAACAAGTGTAAAGTCGTTCGCAGAAAAGGGGTTGTCAGAGTGATCTGCGAAAACAAACGGCATAAGCAAAGACAAGGATAAAGGGGGATTCGTTTTGGCAAGAATTGCGGGTGTAGATTTACCACGACGTAAGCGGGTTGAAGTTGGCTTGACATATATTTATGGCATCGGGCCAAACATATCAAGGCGGATACTTAGTAAACTAAATATTGATCTGGATACAAAGACAGATGATCTAACAGAAGCTGAAGTCAGCAGCATCCGCAAGGAAATTGACAGCCAATACAAGGTTGAAGGAGAGCTTCGTTCTGAAGTTTCCATGAACATCAAGCGATTGATGGATCTTGGATCATACCGGGGATTGCGCCACCGGAAGTCACTTCCGGTGAGAGGTCAGCGAACAAGTACAAATGCACGGACGCGGAAAGGACCGAAGAGATCTGCTGTTAAGAAAAAAGGCGGCGTCAGAAAGAAGTAAAACATTAGAAGACAGGGGTTTTATTTATGGCAAAAAAAATTCGTGCAAGAAGGAAAGAGAAGAAAAATATTCCAAACGGCATCGTACATATTCAGTCAACCTTCAATAATACGATTGTTACCATTACAGATCCTGCGGGTAATGTTATTGCCTGGTCTAGCTCAGGAGTCCAGGGGTTTAAGGGTTCAAGAAAAAGCACCCCGTTTGCGGCACAGCTTGCAGCGGAGGATGCTGCTAAAAAAGCCATAGAACACGGAATGAGAAACATAGAAGTATATGTAAAGGGACCGGGTGCAGGTAGAGAGTCTGCCCTTCGATCTCTCCAGGCCGCTGGGTTTAACGTTGTAATGATTAAAGATGTAACTCCCATACCGCATAATGGTTGCCGTCCACCAAAAAGACGCAGAGTTTAAATAATTTTTTATAATCAATCTTCAATATAAAGGAGAAGATACTTGGCACGATATACAGGTTCTGTTTGCAGGCTATGTCGACGTGAAAACTTAAAGCTATTTCTGAAAGGTGATCGTTGCTATTCAGATAAGTGCTCTTTTGATCGACGTGGCTATCCACCGGGGCAACATGGTCAACGTCGTGGACGAAAAATTTCGGACTACGGCATTCAGCTCCGGGAAAAACAGAAAGTTAAACGCATGTACGGCCTTTCAGAAAAACAATTCCATCTGTTTTTTGAAAGAGCTGATAAGCAAAGAGGCATAACTGGAACAAATCTTCTTGTGATGTTGGAACGTCGATTTGACAATGTCGTTTATCGTCTGGGGTTTGTAAATTCCCGTACTCAAGGTCGCCATTTTGTAAGGCATAATCATTTTGTTGTTAACGAAAAAAAGGTCAATATTCCATCGTATCTCATTAACATAGACGATGTGGTTGAAGTGAGAGAGAAGAGCAAAAAGATACAAGCCTTTTCAGATTCGTTGGATGCCGTAGTTAGAAGAGGCATTCCTCAATGGCTTGATTTGGAAAAAGAAAATATGAAAGGAATTATAAAAGGTTTTCCCGTTCGAGAAGATCTTACAATGCCTATTCAAGAACAACTTATTGTCGAGCTTTATTCAAAGTAACCAATCAATGTCCACATTCGGAGATATAACCATGTTACCAAATACAATTATGTTTATGAACTGGCAAGAGATGATCAAGCCGGAAAAAATCCAAGTAACCAGTAAACCTTCCTATGGCAAGTTTGTTTGTGAACCTCTTGAAAGGGGATTTGGCATAACGATTGGTAATTCTTTAAGGCGGATAATACTATCTTCCTTGCATGGAGCCGCCATTGTATCGGTGAAGTTTGAAGATGTGATGCATGAATTCAGTGTAATCCCAGGGATATATGAAGATGTTTCGGAGATTATTCTCAACTTAAAGGAAGTAAGGTTTAAGCTTTCAGATGCGGAACCTAAAACAGCTCACATTGATGTAGAGGGAAAGCGTATCGTCACCGCTGCGGATATTGTCAGTGGGGACAGCGGATGTGAAGTTCTTAATTCCGATCAGCACATAGCTACCCTTTCTGAAGGTGCAAAATTAAAAATGATCATGACCATAAAAATGGGAAAAGGGTATTCTTTAGCTGAAGCCAATAAAGATGAGGAGGCGCCCATCGGCACGATCCCGATGGATGCTGTTTTTTCTCCAATCAAGCGGGTGACATATGTTGTGGGTAATGCCCGCGTAGGTCAGAAAACCGACTATGACAAACTGACCTTAGAGGTCTGGACGGACGGAAGTATTTTTCCTGAAGATGCTGTTGCTTATGCTGCTAAAATAATGAAAGAACAAATGACGTTTTTTATAAATTTTGATGAAGATTTAGAACCGGTAATTGATACCAAGGATGAAGAGCAACTCAAACCAAAATTCAATGAAAATCTATACCGAAATGTTGAAGAACTCGAACTTTCCGTTCGCAGCGCCAACTGTCTTAAAAATGCCGATATACACAAGATTTATCAGCTCGTGAGCAGAACCGAGGCCGAGATGTTAAAGACCAAGAACTTTGGTAGAAAGTCTTTAAATGAAATCAAGGAAGTTTTGGGTGAAATGGATCTTTCCCTTGGGATGAAACTTGAGGGATTTGAAATACTTGAGGAAGATTTAGAGAAAAGAGAGAGTTAGTTCTATGAGACATCGTAAAGCAGGCATTAAATTAAACCGAACGAGCAGTCACAGGAACGCCATGTTCAGAAACATGGTAACATCGCTTTTTAAGCATGAGCGGATTCGCACGACAGATGTTAAAGCAAAAGAATTGAGGCGCTGGGCTGATAATTTAATTACGCTGGCAAAAAGAGGAGACCTGCATGCGAGGCGTCGGGCCCTCTCAATCGTGAGGGAAAAGGGCGTCGTGCATAAACTGTTTGAAGAGGTTGAAGAGAAGTACGGAGCTGTAAATGGTGGTTATACCAGAATTGTCAAACTGGGAAGGCGAGCCGGAGATGCAGCACCCATCTCTATGGTAGAACTTATTACTCAGGAAAAGATCAAAAAGAAAAAGAAAACGAAAACGAAAAAGAAGGCCAAAGCAGCCGTTGAGAAAAAACCTGTTGCAGAAAAGAAAGAGATTGAAAAGGAGAGAGAAGCAGTTGAACAAGAGGAAGCGACAGGAGAAAAAGAAGTAAAAGAAGAAAAAGATGCCTCTGACAAAAAAACCGATGAGACTGAAGAGCCCGCAGCGAGCGTAGAACCTGAGACGGGTTCCGAACCCGAAAAATAATCGGCTTCCCTTCTATTTCCACATCTGAGATCCTCGAGCAGAGAGGAAGCTCCCAAACAGTCCGGGATTATTTTACATGTCCCCGAAAAAAACCACACCCAGAAAGAAAGATTTTGATGTCATTATTGTCGGTGGAGGACCTGCCGGTCTTTTTGCTGCTAGTCACTTGTGTGAGAATTCAGATCTAAGCGTATTGCTCATTGAAAAAGGCAAAGGACCGCTAAAACGAAAGTGCCCTATCAACGAAAACCAGAAATGCCATAAGTGTAAACCATGCAACATCCTGTGCGGCGTTGGCGGAGCCGGGTTATTTTCTGACGGCAAGTTGAACTATATCCACAAACTGGGAAAGACCGATCTAACCCAGTTTATGTCGGTTCCACAGGCTCAAAAACTTATTGATTATACAGAATACATGTTCAATAAATTCGGGATGGATGGCCCTGTATATCCGAAAAGCATGGAAGAGGCTTGGAGAATCCGGAAAAACGCCAAAAAATATGGGATAGATTTGCTTATTATCAAGCAAAAGCATTTGGGCAGCGAAAGTCTGCCGGACCACATCGACGGTATCGCCAAACACATAAAATCCAAAGGGGTTACACTCCACACATCAGAAGATGTCAAAGACATCATCGTTGAAAATGGTCGTGTAAAGGGCGTGGTTACCAACAGAAAGAGATATTTTGCCAATAGCATCATCATGGCTCCGGGCAGAATAGGAGCGGAATGGATCGGGATGCTTGCTAAGAAGTACGACATCAAGCTCAGGCAAAGAGGCATTGAGGTCGGTGTGAGGGTGGAAGTTCACAATGATATTATGATGGATCTCTGTGATGTGATATATGACCCCACTTTTTTTATCCAGACATCAAAATATGACGATCAGACAAGGACATTTTGCACCAACAAAGGCGGTTTCGTTTCATTAGAAAACTACAGCAACTTTGTTTGTGTCAACGGTCATGCCTACCGTCATAGAAAAACAGAGAGTACCAACTTCGCCTTCTTGTCTAAAGTGATCCTGACCGAACCGGTAACAGATAACCAGGCCTACGGTGAATCCATAGGCAGCCTAGCCACCTTGATCGGCGGTGGGAAACCTATTCTGCAGCGATTTGGGGATCTCAAACGGGGTAGACGCAGCACCTGGAACAGGGTGAAAAAAGGTTACATCGAGCCAACGCTTAAAAACGTTGTCTGCGGCGACATTGCCATGGCTTTGCCTGAAAGAATTTTGACCAATATCATAGAAGGTTTAGAAAAGCTCAACAACGTCATACCCGGTGTATCGAATGATGAAACATTGCTTTATGCACCGGAGATAAAATTTTTTGCCACCCAGCTCGAGACCACCAAAACACTTGAGACAAAAGTCAAAGGGATGTATGTGGCTGGAGACGGACCTGGTGTGGCCGGGAATATCGTTTCAGCAGCGGCCACGGGCCTGATTCCCGCCAAAGCCATCATTGCCAAAAATCCTGGCTAGCCCATCTGCCGGTTCATATTTTCTCAAGTTTCCCCCCTTTCACCATCAAAGCTGGTAATCATTAAGGGGTATCCAAATTTGTTTCACTCGGGTGTCTCCGTCGCTTGTCATTTCAATGGTTTAGCAGCGGGGGCATTCCTTCCCCCTCCGCATTCCACCCCTCGCTGCGCTCAGGATGGCTGCGGTCTCCCCCACAGCTAAAGCAATGAAATGACAAAGCGACTCCGCCAATATCGTTCAACAAAATTGGCTACTTTCTTAATGCTTACAAAACTGGGCAGCTGGCTTTATTAGGTCATGGCTTTTTCTGAAAGGCGATATGCTGATCAATTTCTTCCCCTTTTACAGTGACCCAAATATTTGGGATTGTTGGTACGTACTTTTTCGATTCCCCAACTGTTTGTCCAATCCCAAATATTGGGTCACCCAGCACGGCATGATTCATATCGCCTTGAAGGAAATGGTATGACCTAAATTATATTCCGGTATCGCCAAACATCCTGGCTAGCCCTCTTCCCCCTTCATACTAGGTTCGGGAACCTTCAAATTCCTGATAAATTCTGTCATTTCTTGGAGGACAACCTCTTTTGCCTGGGAATGGGGTACATGCCCGCACCCGGGTATCAGCCGGGTATAGGCCGATCCGCCTACCTGGCTGGCTATTCCCAAAGCCTGGGCAGGCGTGCCGTATTCGTCGTCTTCGCCCTGGAGGACGAGGACCGGGCAGGAAATCATGGGAAGATATTCTTCGATGTTCCAGTCGTAGAATTCAGGGGAAAGCCATCGGTTGGCCCACCGGTAAAAAACCCTTTCTGTATTTTCTTTGTGATAACGGGCGAGCTTTTCTTTTAAATTGGTTGTCTCAAAAGCTTTTACAGCTTTTCGGATTCCTTCGAGAGTTATGTCTTCAACAAAAATATGAGCCGCTTCAGTTATAACCGCTCTCACCGGATATGTATTAAAGGCGGCTGCTAGCAATGCAATTGTGCCGCCGTCGCTGTGCCCGATGAGGACGGCATCGTCAATCTGACATGCATTCAAGAGGGCGGGCAAGTATGTTGAAGATTCTTCATGCAGATAATTCAGGGGCCACGGATCCGTAAACTTTTCCGATCCCCCATATCCTTTTCTTTCATACACCCAACCCGAACAGCCGGTGGATTGACACAGTGTTTCCGGGAAGTCTCGCCAAAGTTCGATGCAACCGAGGCCTTCATGGAGAAAAACAAGTGTGAACCGGTCCTTTGCGAGTTTCACCTTTCGGGGTTCGATGCTTTTTGCTCTCAGCCGGCAGCCTGCGACGTTGACATGAAATGTTCGGGAGGATATGCTGTCGTTATCTGGGGGACCTTGTTTCATAAAATACAAAATAAATGAAATATTACTAATAGTCAATGTACGAATAAGCGTTTTAAAGTAAATATGGAGGTTATTAACTATCCGACATTTAATAGATTCCCCTCGCTCGCTGCAGCCCATTTGGATGCTTCTAAGGCTTGCTCCGGGCGCCCTGAGAACTCGCACCGCTTTCAGCGGTGCTCAGACAGCTCAGGTCGCTTTCCTCCGCTTCGCCAAGAATCATCACAAATAGGCTGCAATGCTAACTCAGGGAATCCACTCATGTCGAGTGGCTGTTACAGTGCCTAATTTGAGAAGACTGCGAAATACCTTGAGTGTCCATCCACAGCTTTAAAATGGATACGGTATAAATTTTTACGGTATGTTTCCAATTCATAAATGAGGAGTTTTTGTCCAGATCAAGGCCGCACAAGGGTTTACGGTGAGGCGCACTCCCTGTACGCCGCAGCCGAAAACCCGCGGAGAACGCAGACCCGGGCAAAAAGGGCCACTTATGGATGGAAACAATATAAGGAGACCAAATTGTGATAAAAGACAAACCCGGAAAAGTTACAGACAGAATTTTACTGCTGGGCACTAGAGAGTCGTGCGTATATCTTTTAAAAGGGAAGGGGGAGTATGCCCTCCTCGGCGGCGGCCTGGTGTCTATTGTCCCTGAAGTCGTTGAACAGCTGAAGGATTTTGCCATAGAGGAACGAAAGATTAAGCGAATGGTCATTCTCCACTCCCATTTTGACCATTGCGGAATCGTACCGTTTTTCAAAAAACGCTGGCCTTGGGTAACAATAACGGCATCATCTAGAACAAAAGAGCTCTTGTCCAGATCCGAAGTAGTGGAACGCATTGAATTCTTGAATCAGCTCCTATTGGCAGAGCAAGGAAGAGAAAAACTGGCCGAAGAAATGGGACTTGAGTTCACCGGAATAGATGTTGAGGAAATCGTCAAGGAAGGCGATATTCTTTCCTGTGGTGACCTGTCAATGGAAGTGATAGACGTTCCCGGACATTCCTCTTGCTCCATTGCGGTTTATGTGCCTTTGGAAAAAGCAATGTTTGCTTCTGATGCAGGAGGAATTCCTTTGGGCAACAAGGTCTTTACTGCGGCAAATTCGAATTTTGACAAGTATCAAAAAAGCTTAGAAAAAATGGCCGGATTTGAAATTGATGTTTACCTTGCCGAGCACTTCGGCGCCAGGACCGGCCATGAAGGACGTAGTTACCTGAAGAAATCTATGGAGGATGCGAAAACAACCAGGGGTATTTTGGAAGCGTCTTATGCCAGAACCAAAGATTTGAAAAAGAGCACGGAAGAGATCACTGACAGAGTAATGGAGTGGGTGCCTAAAGAATTTATGCCCAGAGATGTCATCGCCCTGGTCGCCGGTCAGATGCTTAGTTATATTGAAAAGCAGATGCCTCAAAGTAACGAGTTATAATAAATCGAGTACTTCCATTGTGTGATCTGTAAGATCAACAATTAAAAGCCTGTTTCTTAAAACGTTCCCCTTTTTTAGAAGTATTTTAATAACTTCAGAGGTTTCTAATGCCGCCATGATTGTGACGGCTTGTGGCAGGCACCCCAAAGAAGTTTCAGCTCCTTTCTGAGGCAGACGTTCCGGCTCGCCGTATATTAACCTGAGGCCTTGGTCCTGGTGAAAAATACTGGTTACATGCCCGGAAACTCCTGCGACCGCGGCAGACACGAGAGGAATCCCGGCTTTTTTCGTTGCCCCTTCCAGTAAAAATCGAGAGTTGAGGTTGTCCAAACAGTCAATGACAGCATCTGAATTTTCGAGAATTCGGACGACGTTATTCTCCTGAAGAAACTCGTTGTGCTGTTGTACAACAATGGATGAGTTTATTTCATTTACGCGTCTTTTGGCCGCTCCTGCTTTGGATTTAAGCAAAAGGTCTTGAGTGCAAAAAAACTGCCGGTTCAAATTACTTTCTTCGAAGGTATCTCCGTCGATTAAATTTAGGGTGCCGACTCCGGATCGGGCCAGTATTTCAGTAGCCGCTCCGCCTAAACCACCCAAGCCCACAACACTCACCATCGATTTTAATAGGGTGGCCTGATCTTGAGTGGAATAGGTCTTCATGTTACGGGAATAACGTTCAGGGACAATATCTGCTTCGAGTGCTGAGATTTCCACGGTCAAGTCTCTGACGTTGAAACGGTTTGCCAGGGTTGTAGTCTGCTCAACGGAAATACTGTGATAAGACGTACCATCAGGCATTTTTTTTGGGACTGCAACGGTTTTAATTTCTTTGATCATATCTTCTTTCAAGAATTTATCCTCCCCCCACCGGCGGGAAGACCCCGATTCTCTCGCCACCTTGTAGTTCCGTCGTAAGCTCACCTTTTTTATTGTTTACAAAGATCAATTTAACTTCATCCACCGGAACTTCTAATTGCTTAAAAAGATCCAAGACGGTTATGCCCGGGTCAATGGGAAAATGTTCAGCAGAACCGGGTGTGAGTTTGCTTAGGGTGGCGAAAAATTTAATATGAATATGGGCCTTCGCGTGTTTTTTCATTTTCTTTTATGAGGATATGGGTTAGGACTATTCATCCCGAATGGATGTCTCCATATAGCCATAGGGAAGTTTAAGGATCGGATGAGAGAAAGTCAAGAAGCGTCTGGGCTACAAATTAAAATATGAATACTATATCTAACATAATTCCCATATTTGCCGTAATCATTCTTGGATTGTTCGCCCGTAAGAAAGGGTTTATTCCTGAGGAATTCATAGGTCCGGCAAATCGCCTGGTCTATTATCTGGCAATACCGGCAATGATTTTTTCCTCTACCTCTAAAGCGTCCTTGAAAACTCAATTTGACGCCGTGGTTTTGGTTATCACCCTGGCGTCTGTCCTGGTTGTTTTTGCCGCTGCCGGAATTTTATTTTCCCTGACCGGATTCCGCATGCCGACGGTGGTGGATCGAAGTCTGGACATTTTAAGCAGCCTGGCACTTCCCATGGCGTTATTGGTGATCGGTGCGTCCCTGACCTTTAAGTTGATGCAGTCCCAGATTCTTCGGGTTCTTTCCCCTGGTTTTTTGAAGCTGGTTCTATTACCGGGATGCGGATTTTTGTTATTTCGCCTTTTCGACGTATCGGTTCAGAATTTCTTGCCCGGCTTGATATTGTTGGCATCGCCGTCAGCTACGGTTACATGCGTGATGGCTAAGGAAATGGGTGGTGATGCAGATTTTGCCGTTGCTGCCATATCTACCAGCACTATGTTGTCGTCCATAACATTTTCCGTATGGCTGTAAATTTCCGGTATTAGTATGACATGATACCATTAAAAGATGACAATCCTTCCGGTACTGTTCCTGTTGTAAATATTTTTTTGATCATCACCAATATTGCTGTTTTTATCTATCTAAATTATCTTGCGCCATTTACTTCCCATTCAATCATAATTCGGCTGGGATTTATCCCTTATGAGTTGTCCCATTTTACCGATATTTACCCGCAAAATCTCGTCCCGATTCCCATGACGATTATTACCGCTATGTTTATGCATGGTGGATGGCTCCACTTGTTGAGCAATATGCTGTACCTTTGGATTTTCGGTGACAATATTGAAGACATACTGGGCCATGTAAAATACCTTTTTTTCTACCTGATATGCGGTATATCTGCGACCTTGGTTCACGGGTTTATAAATATCAATTCACAAATCCCGACTTTGGGAGCCAGTGGAGCGATTGCCGGAGTTCTCGGTGCCTATATGTTCCTATTTCCAAGGTCGCGAATAAAAACATTAATCATACTGTTTATATTCATTCAGATAATTCATATCCCCGCTGTAATAATTCTTGGTTACTGGATTTTGATCCAGATTTTAAGCGGGTTTGCAGAATATGGATCACAAGCAGGCGGGGGGATTGCCTGGTTCGCTCATATCGGCGGATTCGTGTCTGGATTGATTCTGATTATTATAATGAAGAGACGAAAAAAGGTTCAATATCCAAAAAAGAGGAGATAGCCTTTCTCCTCTTTATCGTTAAAAAGAGCTGGTGTGCCCGGCAGGATTCGAACCTACTACCTACAGATTTGCAGCCCTTATATTCGGAAAAACAGGGACACCCAAGGAAAGCGAAGGAGTTAATTAATTCAGATAGTTAACTCCTTTTTTCTTTTTTGGGATACAGTAGGAAAAGCACGGAAATAGGGGGGTATTTTCTCCAATTTGTTGACTAAATGTTGACTAAAAAACCTGATTCTGGCTTTCAAAAATAATGTCTTAACGTGATTTTGGACGCTGATGACTTGGCCATGCTCTAAATTAAGATTTACTTGACTTGGCAATGATCATTTATACGATATCTGTAATAATAC
>CALANC010000290.1 GCA_937925895.1 uncultured Desulfobacterales bacterium | reverse complement strand
TTGCAGCTTTCTCCATAGGGACCTGTCAGGTGCCCGTCCACATACATGCTGTCTTTTCCTGATAAAAGCGGTATTTCATAGGCCAGGCATGCGTCGCGCAATGCCCGGCATGATCGCACCAGCTGGGCGGCCTTGAATTTGCCGTCCGGATTATGCCGGGGGTCAAATTGAATGTTGGGCCAGCAAAAATTGTCAACACCCCCGATATGGTCAAAATCTGCACCCACGGCAATAAGCCTGCGGACGGCTTCATCGATGGTACAGCTCGTCATATGATAGGCATCGATTGCCGAATACAAGGGCAGCAGTGCCTGGGAGAAGGCAAGGCCCTTTTGGGACCCCAATATGGGTCGAATCACCCCCGCGTCACTGTTGACATCCCTGCCGACGCCCACAAGCGGTTTAATGATGCTCGTTCCCTGCACTTCATGGTCATACTGCCGGGTTATCCATTCCTTGGAACATACATTGGGGCGGCAAAGCATGTTCAACAGCAACGTGTGGTAGTCCAAAGGTTCGTTTAACACCGGTTCAAACAGGCCTCTATTTTCGGCCGACTGCCAATGGGCATCAAATTCCCATTGGGGGAAACCTGATGTCAGCAGATCCATATCGACATAGGCGCAAGTCTTGCCGTTGTAGGTAATATGGAGTTTGCCCGAGTCGGTGTACCCGCCGATTACCGTACTCTCGACCGCATGCATTTTTGAGAGTTCCAAAAACCGGTCCAGATCAGCCGGGTCAATGGACACCGTCATGCGTTCCTGAGATTCGGAAATCCAGATTTCCCATTGATCAAGTCCTTCATATTTTAACGGCACTTTTTCAAGTTGGATGTCACATCCGTTGCTAAAGCGGGCGGACTCGCCTACCGAGGATGAGAGTCCCCCGCCGCCGTTATCGGTGATAAATTTAATCAGCCCTTCATCCCTGGCTTCCAGAAGAAAGTCGTGCATTTTTTTCTGGGTATAAGGGTCTCCGATTTGAACATGGCCTGCGGGAGTATGCTCTGAAAACGTTTCTGAAGAAGCGGTCACACCGTGGATACCGTCTTTACCGACCCGCCCGCCACACATGATGACCAGCTCTCCGGGGGATGTCTTCTTTTTTTCCGCCGGTTTGCCTTTGATTCGGGCCGGCATGATGCCCACAGCGGTTACGAAAACCAGACATTTTCCCATATATCCGGGATGAAATAGGACCTGGCCGAATGTCGTCGGAATTCCGCTCTTGTTGCCGCCGTCCCTTACCCCTTCGATAACCCCGTCCAAAAGACGCCTGGGGTGGAGGCGCGGTTTGAGCGTGCCGCTGTAATCCCTTGGGCCGACACAAAAGCCATAGCTCCCCATCACCAGCTTTGACCCCTTTCCGGTTCCCAACGGATCGCGGTAAACGCCGACGATTCCGGTAACCGCTCCCCCGTAAGCTTCCATGTTTGAGGGAGAGTTGTGCGTTTCGCCGGTAATGACGTAATAGTGATCGTCGTCAAAACGTCCGACACCGGCATTGTCCCATAAAACCGACACCACCCAAGGTTTTTTTCCCTTTAAGGCCAGTGTCGGTTTCTCGATGCAGGATTTAAAAAGATTGTCCACGACGTCCGTTTCGCCGGTTGCAAGGTCTTTGTACCGGAACAGCCCCTGAAAGGTGTTATGGTTGCAGTGATCGCTTCTGGCCTGAGAAATGTATTCAAGCTCAATATCCGTCGGATCCGAAAGGCCTACCAATTTGCGGCCGGTCTGCACGTTTTGGTCGGAAAAATAGGCCCTTATGAAGGGGATGTCAGCGGGATTCAGTGCCAAATTACGCTCTTCACTGATGCTCCGAAGCGTCGAATCGCTCTCTATGGGAATTGCAGTGACTGTGGGAGTATGATCAAGAATTACTTTGGGCATGATAATGCCGATCCCCTTGGTGGGATCCCAGGCGTCGATCGGCGTCGTTTTCCATTGCTGGATAATGTCGTTTGCCAACAGTTGACCGGCGACAGCGTCCACATCTTCAGACGTTAATCGTTTGCCTTTTAGGCAATAGCGCTTAGAGGTGTAGACTCCCTGGCCTGGTTTTAAATTTATGCCTAAAATGTCTTCAATCGCCTCTACGGCGGTACTTCCCGGGTTGTCTCTGACGCCCGGCCTGTAGCCGACCCAGATGATCCAATCAAAATCGATGTCAAGGGGATCGTAGGAAGAGAATTGTGTTACCGGATTGGTAAATATATCCGTTTGTATGATTTTCAACTGATCGGGCGAAAGGTCGGCGTCGATGGTCAGGATATGAACGGTTCGAACATCGCTGATTTCGATGTTAAAATAATTTTTTGCTTTTTGGCGAAGTCCATTACCTTCCGCATCAACCAACTCAGGTTTTAAAGCGATCTCAAGACGGTGTGGCATAATAATCGGGAAACAGGAAACAGGTTATGGGTTAACTGAAAAGCAGACGCTCAATGTCGTTGTAGAACACATATATCATCAGTAGCAGCAACACAGCTATTCCTGCTTGTTGGGCGATCTCCCTAACCCTTATGCTAACGGGATGACCTATGGCGGCTTCGAAAAAAAAGAATACCAGATGACCGCCGTCTAAAACCGGGATGGGGAGAATATTAATAATGGCAAGGTTAATGCTGATCAGGGCAATGAAAAAGACCAGGTTGGTCGCCCCTTCTTTGGCCTGTTCACCCGCCATTTGAGCGATCATAATCGGGCCCGCGAGGGTTTTTGGTGAAATCCTTCCCTGTAGAAGTTTGACCACGCCCTTGATGGTCAGCACGGTAATCGTATAGGTCTGTTGTATACTTTCAGAAAGTGACTCAAAAACGCTCAAATCCTTTTTAAACGCATTGCCTGAAGCCATAATTCCGAGGACGTACCGATCTACTTCCTCGTTAAATATATTTTTAAACGGTTTTGGTTCTGGAGTGACACTGAGGTCCTGTGTGGCGTCGTCTCGCAACACCGTTATCGCTAAAGTTTTTCCATTGCTCGTCGTAATAATGTCAGACATGGCTTCCCAAGTTGGCACTTCCTGTCCGTCAATGGCGAGGATCAGATCTCCCGTTTTTAGCCCGCCTTTTTCGGCGGGAGAATTTTCTATTATTTCTCCAATGGAAGGTTTTAAAATGGTTACGCCGAGAATTTGGTAAATCCCAAAAAATATGACCACTGCCAAAAGGAGATTAGAAAGAGGTCCTGCCGCAACGATCATTATTCGCTTGAAGACATGTTTGTGAGTAAAGGAGATGGGGATGTCGGCGGGATCAATATCCGCATCAGGTTCTTCGCCTACCATCTTGACATATCCGCCGAGCGGGATTGCCGAAATACGATAATCTGTAATGCCGACCGTTTTTCCAATGATCCTGGGACCGAACCCTAAGGAAAATTTTTCAATTCCAACGCCGAAAAACCTGGCCACCACGAAATGACCCAGCTCATGAACAAATATTAATACGCCCAAAACGACGATAAATGCGAATATGCTTTCGCCCATAAGACTATTTAATCCTTATTTAATTTCTATCAAAGTGGTCAAGATGATCTCACCTTGAGGTTTTGCAATTCGTTACGAGAATGCCTAAAGTTACAAATGATCTAAAGTGCCTAAAGTTGAGGAAGCGCTATCGCGCAATCAATCTTATAAAAGTGGTAAGAATCCCTGAACGTTAGCTCACTTTAGTTCACTTTACAATTTGTCCCATAACTCCGATAGAGTTTTGGCAATTTATTGGCGATCTATCGATTTGATCGCAGGTTCTTTGAAAAAAAATATTTAAAGCAATTGAAAATGTGTATAACTACCCTTTTTGAGGCGTATTTTAC
>CALANC010000289.1 GCA_937925895.1 uncultured Desulfobacterales bacterium | reverse complement strand
TTAAAATAATAGGGCCTTGGACCGAATTCCAACCGGAGGCAAGGAGGTATATGGTGGGATATATCAGGTGTTTTTAAATTTGAATTCCCCGCTGCTTGCAGCGTGGGATGAATCTGAAATATGCATTTTCCTTATCATCGGCGCAACGCAGTGAAGCCGACGTGATACCCCGTAGCTTGCTGCGGGGAGAGTTCATTAAAATCGTCATATGATCTAATCTCAACAGCAAGAAACTTGCATTTCAGTTTTTATTGTTATATATAAAAATTGACGATGATAGCCGATTTTATGAAAACCGATATGAAATAATCGATCATTAATATTCCCACAAAACCAAATGTTCCATATTATCTGAGATTATCTTGTCGAGGTTGAACTACAACAGTGAGTGCATTCCTCGCAGCTTGCTGCTGGGAGCTTCAATCATAAGGATTACGTATTAAAAACCGTACACTGAAATGTCGGCAACTTCCCACATACTGAAAAGCCTTATTTTTGTACAGAGTATTTTGTTGATATTTTTTTGCCGATCCACCATCGCCGGAGGCTTCAGCTACAATGTTGACAAAATGGTGGTGGGGTCTCTCCGAAATCATACCGTCGTTCCCAAAGAGACCCTTTTGGATATTGCGCGGGAATACGGTATAGGGTTTAACGAAATCCAGATCCTCTACCCAAAATTGGACGCTTGGGTGCTTACCCCCGGACGGCATCTCACCATTCCAACCCGATGGATCTTACCTTCGACTGAACATAAGGGGATAGTGATCAATCTTCCAGAGCTGAGATTGTATCATTTTTTTTCGAAATACCACATGGTAACCACCTATCCCGTGGGAATCGGCTACGCTGGATGGGAGACTCCCGTCGTCAAAGGAAAGATCAATCATCGGCAGGTGGATCCAACCTGGGAGGTTCCAGAGTCATTGAGGGAAAAATATGGCGTTGCCTCGATCCCTCCGGGACCGAATAACCCTTTGGGTAAATACTGGATAGGACTGTCGATAAACGGATACGGTATCCACGGGACGAATTTTCCATGGGGCGTGGGGCGACTTATAAGTCATGGTTGCATCCGTTTGTACCCGGAACATATCGCTCTGCTTTACAAAGAGGTTTATGTCAACACCCCAGTTGAAATCATTTATGAACCCGTGAAGATCGGAATTTTGGGCCATAGCATTTTCATGGAAGTTCATCCTGATATATATGGAAGAATTCCAGACTTGTATGCCCACGCCAAACAGCGATTAATGGGTTTGGGCCTTTGGAGCAGCGTCTCGGTTAAAACTATTAAGGAAATTCTTCAAAAACGAAACGGAGTCCCGGTTCATGTGGGATATCTAAAGAAGGGAGGTGGTGTCCCTATCAAATTAGGGGCGTCGGGCTTCTGACGCCATAATGTGTATTTAACGAACAATTAGTCGGAGGAGGAAATTCTATGAATGTACGGAACAGTGGACGAATTGTGTTGTGCCTCTTATTGACAGTGGCTTTTGCAGTTACGGTCATGAGCTGTGCCACAACCGAAAAGGTGAAAGCGCTGGAGGGTCAGGTCCAACAGGCCATGCAAGATGCCAAGGATGCAAAGGCGATGGCCAAGGATTCCTCACAGCAGGCAGCTCAGGCTGATGCAGCCGCCCAGAGGGCTGAAAACGCTGCAGACCGAGCCGAAAGAGCGGCAGACGCATCGGCAGCTTCCGCAGGAAAAGCGGAAGATATGGCCAATAAAACAGAAGCCATCTTCAATAAACAGATGAAGAAATAGAAAAACTCAACCGGACCCGGAGCATGGTCTCGTAAATGCTCCGGGCCCGGGGGCCCTCTTAATCTTGATCTTTTTTACATTTCCACATCTAATTGATAATTCCCGCAAACAAACAGGGTCAATTTTGACCTGACGGTATTGATTCGGTAATCTCACCTGGAGGATAAAGCGTGTCAGATAAATTGAGTTCAAGTGCTCGGAAAGTTCAGGAGGCCCTTAAGGATAAAGGGTTTGACTGCACGGTAACGGAGCTGCCAGGATCTACACGAACAGCTAAGGAAGCGGCTATAGCTGTTGGGTGTCAAGTGGGACAGATTGTAAAATCTCTAATATTCAAAGGCAAAAAAAGCAATACCCCCATTTTGGTCGTTGCCAGCGGCTCGAACCGTGTTGATGTGAGAAAAATCGGTGAAATTGTATCTGAGTCCATAAAAATGGCTGATGCGGATTTCGTACGAAAGGAGACGGGTTTTGCCATAGGTGGTGTGCCGCCTCTTGGTCATTCCGAAAGGTTGAAGACTTTTATTGACGAAGATCTGTATGAATTTGATGAGATTTGGGCAGCCGCCGGAAATCCGCATGCACTTTTCAAACTCACCCCTGATGAACTGGTAAAAATGACCGATGGCCAGATTATTTCCGTCAAGGACGACAATTAAGATTGGGTTGATCCCTTCGCACATATTCATATGCACCCAAGCCTATAACCAGGTGCAAAGCAAAGATAAAAAAAATCTATATAATCTTTTGATCATCACATACAATCTAATCTGATCCTGCCTCTAAATAAAGCCATTACAACAAATCCAAATCTTCAGATCGTTATTGCCATCTATTCTGGCATGAATCTTGGAATATACCAATGTAAAACCGTTTAGGTGGATATCATGCAAGGACTAAAAGTGATGATGCTTGAAGAGGGGCCTGATCAGAAAATCAGATGCAGATTTATCAGTAAATGGTTTAAGATAGATTCCTTTGTGTCGACCAAAGAGATGCTTCTGTCGGTAATCGAGATGATTAACCCCGATGTTGTAGTGATTGATCTGAACCTGTTTGCCAAGATCGACGGGATAAACACTTCAAAAAAAATACGGGATCAGTTGGATATATCTGTTATGTATGTGTAATCAATTATTTTTGAACCGCTATAATGGGATAGCAGGGAGCTCCGATAATGGTGCATCGAAATGCACCCCGATTCCTTTTGAATCGATCCTAACAATATCACCACTAATTTTAACCAAATCTTCAGTGCCTGGGAGTATAAAAGTTTGGGTAAGTTTTTGACCGATTAATAAAGGGATTTGGGGTTCAGTTTCAATATACAGCCCACTTCTGCTCATATTGTGGATGAAATCAGCGAATACGTATTTATGGCTGGAACAATTAACGTAAATGAAGACCCGTATTCTTGGATATTTTCTCTTTTCCGTGTGTTTGTATTGATGCCCCTTCTCCAGCTCATTTAAAAGTTTCTTCCTTTCGATTTCGGCCATATTTACAACCAATTTAATTAACCGAACGCTAACTTCGTTTACTCTGTATTCTCTATTATTATCTGCGAATGGAAGGCTCGAATTTTTTAGATTCTTGTTTTTCATTTTTTATTACCAATTTCATATTAACAACAGGCCAGACATTCAGCTCGCAGGATTTATGGTTTTTCATAACATTTGAATTTTTGTGATGTCAAAGAAAATTATGTATAATTTATATATAATTTTAATAAATTAGAATATATTGTAGTTTATTAGAATAAATTACTATATATTGTGCACCTATAATTAAAGAAATCGTGTAAATTCAAATTGTTCTATTAAAATGCCCGCTTTAGTACCTCTAAACGATAAATAAATCTATTGGCTGGATCGGGTTCACAAGTCAGAAATCGAGAACTTTCGTTCAAAAATGGAGGAGATAGGAATAGTCGGTTATTTTGGAGTTTTCCCCAGTTTTTCTTCTTTTTTTCGTTGTTCTGTTATATCGAAGGCATAGTGTAAGTATAAATCGTCATCAATTGGATGCCAGTAGGCATCCCATGTGATATAAAAAGTATTGACTTCCTGGTGATGAGGCTTGCCGGTCGCCCAAACTTCCGGCGCTAAACACCACGGACACGGTTCATCCCTCTGGCCCCAAGAATCATAACAGGTGGTCCCTTGAACTGCGCCGGCCTCTCTTCCGGCTTTATTAGCAAGAACAATTTCGCGAGTTGTCGGACGAATCAATAAAGCCACACAAGGAATCGCATCAAGGAGGATGTTGATCAAATGGGTTTTTTCTCTCAGAGACGTTTCTTTATTTTTGTGTTCAGCGTCTTGTTTAGCAACATGCAGAGCCATCTCGATGGTAACTTCAAGGTCTTTAGGTTGAATTGGCTTCAGAATAAAGCCGAAAGGATAAGAAAGCGAGGCTCGCTTAAGACTTTCCTTGTCGGCATAATCGGCAAGAAATATTATAGGGATATCAAATTGGGTGTGTATTTCCTTGGCAGCTTCAATCCCGTCAATCTCACCTTTAAGCATGATATCCATTAACACCAAGTCAGGCGTATTCTCTTTTGCCTTTTCAATGGCGTCTTCTCCATTTGCCACAACGGTAATGACTGCATAGCCAAAATCCTTCAAACAGCTTTCAATGGCTCTTGCCGTTTCCTTATCATCTTCTGCCAACAAAATTTGCGCTTTTTCCATGATTCTATCTCCAAAACACGGGTTACATCTGTAAATTAGTGTAAGAAAGATGTGTAACCGATTGAATCGAACCTTTTTTCTTTTTTAGACAAAAAAACCTACTGTAAAACAATAGGTTATAACCTCATTCTGGTGCCGAGGGACAGCATCGAATTGCCGACACGGGGATTTTCAGACCCAAAATGACAATTTTAAGAAAGCCAATCATTTCAGTTATTAACCTGATTTCATTGGTTTTTTTTATGTCTAAAAAGTTGGAAAATGTTCGGTTCTTTTTGGGAAAAATGGTTACAATGTTGACAGTATAGTTACCTTTTTACGGTGACAGTTACAATAGGAAAAATCCAATGCGCCAGCATCAATTAAAGAGGATAGGCAACCAGGTAGTCACAACAACATAAAAGGCATAAAAAAAGGCAGGAACTTTGGACTCTGCCTTTTCTTTTTCTGGCAGTGGTTAAGAATAAGATTTACTTGACTTGACAATGGTCATTATACGATATTTTTAAAGAAAGCAGATTTTGAATACTGGTAAGATGCATGTAATTTATCTCACAATGACCTGGTGTTTTTCAAAACTTATTTCTATCTTGCCCATTTTAGGTTTAGATCCTCATTTAACTCGCTCTACACGGAAAAGGACAATCAATGGACAGCGAAAATTTTAAGGATCAATGTTCTGATATAACCAAAGATTTCAATATACAGATTCCCTGCAAACTTGCCGAGAGAGTCGAAGCCTATGCATCTGCTAACAATACCATAATAAACCGCGTAGTAATCGAAGCGTTGGATTCATTTTTAAGAGA
>CALANC010000288.1 GCA_937925895.1 uncultured Desulfobacterales bacterium | reverse complement strand
AAAATAGAAGTGATCGTAGAACCGAATGACAGTTACTGGAGTAAAGTCTGGATGAAAAAGCCCTGGGTCATGAGTTACTGGGGCGGCCGACCGACTGCAGACTGGATGTTTTCCACCGCCTACGCAGAGGATGCCGCCTGGAACGAATCTTTCTGGAAGCACGAGCGCTTCAACAAGCTGCTCAAAGAGGCCCGAGCGGAACTCAACGAAGCCAAGCGCCATGAAATGTTCGTGGAGTGCCAGAGAATTGTCCGCGACGAAGGCGGTACCGTCATTCCGCTGTTTGGGAACTGGATTGAAGCTGCAACCAAGAAGGTGAAATTTGAGAACATCGCCGGCAATTTGGAGATGGATGGAAACAGAGCCGCAGAGCGCTGGTGGTTTGAGTCCTAACCGCGAAACCTCATTAAAAAACCCCCTTTTGTCCCAATTAAACAACCTCTCATATAACAATGATCATTCTAGTGATTAACGCAGGAAGTTCGTCGGTCAAGTTTACCTTGTTCAGAATGGAGGATGAGGCTGAACTGGCGAGCGGCATTGTTGGACGAATAGGCCTTGCCGGCACCCGCTTGAACTATAAAAACTTCAAAGGAGGCAACCTCGGCAAAGAAGTTTTCGTTGCGGACGCCGTTGAAGCCGTCGGCATTATTGCCGGTGTTCTCACTGATGATCGATATGGCGTCATAGACGGTGAAAAAGATATTACTGCCGTCGGTCACCGGGTTGTGCATGGTGGAGAAAAAATAACCGACTCGGTGATCATTGAAGACAGTGTAAAAGAAATCATCAAAAAATGCTCGACCCTGGCACCATTGCACAATCCTCATAACTTCAAAGGCATAGAAGCCAGCGAACGGCACTTTCCCGGTGCGCTTCAAGTGGCGGTCTTTGACACAGCCTTCCATGCCACGATTCCTGAACACGCCTTTCTTTACGGACTGCCCTATCGTCTGTATCACCAAGACAGAATTCGCAGGTATGGCTTTCATGGTATAAGCCATAAACATGTCTCCGGTGAAGCGGCAAGATTTCTCGATATGCCGTTGGATGCCCTCAAGCTTATCACCTGCCATCTCGGCAATGGCTGTAGCATTACCGCTGTTGAAGGCGGAAAAAGTATTGACACCAGCATGGGCTTTACACCGCTCGAGGGTTTGATGATGGGCAGCAGATGTGGAGATTTGGATCCTGCCATCGTTTTATTCCTTATGGAACACAAGCAACTCGGTTATAAGGAAATCAACGAGCTGCTCAATAAACAGAGTGGACTTCTTGGGGTTGCCGATATAGGAAGCAGTGATCTTCGCGATATTCTATCTGCAAAGGCGAGTGGAAACCATCAGGCTGGGATCGCCGTTAAAACCTTCACTTACAGGATAAAAAAATATATCGGGGCTTATATTGCCGCAATGGGAGGAGTAGATGCGATTGTCTTTACAGCCGGTATCGGAGAAAATTCGCCCATCATCCGTGAATCGGTATGTGACGGTCTTCAAAGAACCAATGGGTTGAAAATCATTTTGGATCCTGAAAAAAATAAAGCAGGCAACAACAAGCTTGGTGAAATCCAGAGTTGCTTGAGTCGGGTCAAAATTCTTGTGGTCCCCACCAATGAGGCACGGGAAATTGCTCAACAAACCTTGCAATTGCTTCAACCCCTTGAAAAAAACGGCATGACCTGAAACTACTCGCTTCCGGTATAATTAAATTTTTCTTGAAAGGGATTTTTTGGTTCATATCGCCTTGAAGAAATAGGCATGACCTATAATTTAAATTCCAGCAATTAGCTTCTATAAATAATTTGAAGCCTATTCCAAAAGTTTGCCTTGACAGGCGATCTGATGTCTAATATATCAGATATCAGAAGGCCTTTGTCTGGCCTCAAACCTCAATTTTGATCACTTCCCAAATAGAAAAAATTAAATTTCAAGGTTATAAATCGAACTGTAAGGAGGACAATCATGGGTAAAATAAAAATGACTCCGAGTGAAGCATTGGTGGAAACATTAGCTGCTGAGGGCGTTGAACATATTTTCGGAATTGTTGGATCCGCTTTCATGGATGCTCTGGATGTGTTCCCAGATGCGGGCATTCGGTTTATATCCGTTGCTCATGAACAAGCCGCCTGCCATGCAGCCGACGGGCTCGCGCGAGTTACCGGTAAACCGCAGGCCTGTATAGCCCAGAACGGCCCGGGTGCAGCTAATTTTGTCTCCGCCCTGACAGCCGCCTATTGGGCTCATTCTCCCGTAGTTGCCATCGCCCCCGAGACGGGTTCAATGGGCATCGGTACCGGTGGATTCCAGGAACTGGATCAAATGGCCATGTTCGAGAAACAGACAGTTTACCAGGTCCGTGTCAATCGTCCCGAAAGAATGGCCGAGCTAACCCGTCGCTGCTTTTATATGGCAAAAACAGAGAACGGTCCCACTCACCTCAATATTCCAAGGGACTACTTTTATGGTGTCTGTGAGGATGAAATCTATCCCACGCTGATCATTTCAAGAGGGATTGGATCTATAGATTCGCTTAAAGAAGCGGCTGGTCTTTTGGTCAAGGCGAAATATCCGGTTATTTTGTCCGGCGGCGGGGTCTCACAGGGAAATGCTCTTGAAGAAGTGAGAGCTTTGGCAGAATATCTGACCGCTCCGGTTGTGAACAGTTACCTGCACAACGACACCTTCCCTGCAACGCATCAACTATCCGTGGGTCCCATTGGCTATTGCGGATCAAAAGCAGCCATGCGTACCATCGCCAAAGCGGATGTGGTTATCGCTCTGGGATGTCGTTTAGGTCCATTCGGGACCTTGCCACAATACGATATGGAATACTGGCCCAACAACGCCAAACTCATTCAGGTTGATGCTGATGCAAAAGTATTGGGCCTGAGCAAAAAGGTGGATGTGGCCAGTTGCGCGGATGTTAAAGAATATACCAGCGAGCTTCTTGAAGCGATAAAAGGATTGATACCTGATCCGACGACCGACACAGATCGTCTGCAGGATATTGCTAAAGAAAAAAAGCTTTGGACTGACGAACTTGAGGAGTGGTCATCTTCTACCAACAAATTGATGCATCCTCGCCGTTTTCTCAAAGAATTAACGACGGCGATGCCCGAAGGTTCCATTGTGGCCACCGACATCGGCAACAATTCGTCCATGATCAACAGTTACCTGAAGTTCAACAACATTCGTCAACACATTGCCGCTCTCAGCTGGGGAAACTGCGGTTTTGCCTATGGAGCCGCTATGGGTGCAAAAATCGGTTGTCCCGACGCACCTGTTTTTGCCTTTCAGGGGGATGGCGCCTACGGTATCAGCGGTGTTGCTGAAGTGATGACGGCTGTTAGAGAAAACATTCCGGTTATTGCTATCGTGGCGAACAATCACCAGTGGGGTGCTGAACTGAAGAATCAGATCGATTATTATGATAATCGGTTTATTGGAACCGATCTTAGAGAAAATCCTAATTTTGCTGAACTGGCTGAAGTTATGGGTGCCAAAGGATACCGCGTTGAAGATTACAGCGACGTCCAGGACGTGGTTCGTGAGGCAGTCGCTCTCGGGAAGCCGTGTGTAATTGATGCGGTCATTCAAGGAGGCGAAGAAGTGCTGGCGGAACCTTTTAGAAAAGACGCTCTGAAAAAGGCACATCGACTTTTACCGAAGTATAATCATTTGAATGTTAACTAGTTTCCATTTTAAAGCTGTGGATGGACACTAACTAGAATCAGCAGTATCATACCGTTTTACTAATGTACAATTAGGGTGCAAGTATGAGGAGAAGCATATGATTGATCTCAAAAATATCCCATCAACAAAAGAAGATCTGGACTCGTATGAAATAGAGAATATTTTTCACTCCTGGTCCTTTCAACCTTCCCAGTCCCCTCTTCGGGTTGTTTCGGCAAAAGGGGTTCGTTTTACCACCGAGGATGGTAGAGAGCGACTGGATTTCAGCTCCTGTTTTGTAAGTCACAACATCGGGCATCAGGATCCACGGGTCGTCGACGCCATCTGCGAACAGGCCCAAACGCTCACTTCCTTTGCTCCCAGCATGTCCACCAAGCCACGGGCCCTTTTGGCAAAGATGCTGGCTGAAATTACGCCGGGAGACCTCTCCCGCTCGTTTATTTCACTTGGCGGAACCGAGGCAAATGAGGCTGCGGTAAAAATGTGCCACCAGTATACAGGGCGTCGAAAAATCATAACCCGTTATCGCAGCTACCACGGTGGGACCGCCACCTCCATGTCGCTTTCAGCGGGGGATTCTCGGAACTGGGCTCAAGTCTTGGGTGGAACCGATCTGGTTCCGGTCCCTCAACCCTACTGCTACCGGTGCATGTTCGGACTAAAATATCCGGAATGCAATCTGCAGTGCGTCAAGTACATCGATGAAGTCATCGAATTGGAAGGCGGAAGCGAGAAGGTGGCAGGCATCATTTTTGAACCCGTGACGGGTGCCAACGGCATTATCGTGCCGCCGCCCGAATACTTCCCGGAACTTCGGGACATCTGTGACAAATGGGGTGTCCTCATGATCGCCGATGAGGTCATGAGCGGTTTTGGCCGCACGGGGAGATGGTTTGCCATGGATCACTGGAATGTTGTCCCGGATATTTTGACCATGGCCAAAGGGATAACTTGTGGGTATTTGCCTTTGGCTGCTGCGATTGCACGAACGCATATCGGGGATCGTTTCAAAGAGCAGTTTTTCAGCCACGGCGCCACCTATGCGGGACATGCCCTGGCCTGTGCAACAGCGCTCTCGGTAATCCCGATATATCAGGAAGACAACCTCATTGAAAATTCCGAGAAAATGGGCGAATATCTTCTGGAAAAGGCCATGGAGCTTAAAGAAAAGCACCCCTGTGTCGGGGATGTCCGCGGAATCGGCCTTTTCGTGGGATTGGAATTGGTGAAGAACAAGGCGACTCGTGAACCCATTATGCCGGTAGATGCAAAAATCCGTCCGGGGATGAATCCCAAACTCGAGGTAGCAAAAAAACTGGCTGAACTGGGGATGATGGCCATGGCGGCAAATCCGGGAAACGTTATTGCCATGGCACCTCCGCTGATCATTGGCAAAGATGAAATTGATGAAGGCGTCGCCATCATGGATCAGGCTCTGG
>CALANC010000287.1 GCA_937925895.1 uncultured Desulfobacterales bacterium | reverse complement strand
AAGTTCCTTCCTACTCTTTTCAGCTTTCAGTTTTATGTTATCTTTTTCATCGTCTATTTGATCTTTCAATTGTCTATGTTCATCTTCTTTCTGAGTAATGACCTTCTCTACATCTTCCATTCGGTCAAGACATTCGATCATCTCATCTTCAATTTTGGAAGTTTTTGCCTTAACGTCTTCAATTTCTTTCAATAACGACTGATATTCCCGGTTTGTCTTAACCGCCCTAAGCTTTTCCTTTGTTTTTTTCTCCCGATCTAAATTCATCTGCGAGCTGGATTCGTATTCTCGATATTTCTTTTTAAGGGCATCCAGAGTGGACTCTTGGTCCAAAATACTTTTCCTAAATTCATCAAGACTGTTGTCAAGAATGTCAAGCTTTTTAGACACCTCATTTTGTGCTGATTTTAATCCAGCAGATTCAGTCTCAATTTCTTGTAGCTGTACAAGTATTTCGATTTGTTCCGCCATTTTATTCTTCATATTGTTAAAACTTCCTTTAGGCATATTATAATCTCACAAATGGATCATTTTCAAGTCCATAGGCCTCAACCTTAACATGAATTCCAATCTCACTCAGAAGCACACATAACCTGTCCCTAAAAACCTCAATAAATAAATGTTCCGACGCAAAGTGTCCAATATCTATAAGTCCAAGTTCGGCTGCTTCCACTGATCTGGCATCATGATATCGCAAATCCCCGCTGACATAAACATGGGCCCCGGAAGACAAAAATTCATCCATCAAACTTGACCCGCTCCCTGCACACAGGGCTACTAAAGTGACAGGTAAATCTATATTTCCCGCGATTTTCACTTCACTCAGTCCCAGTTTTTTTTTGAGGGAAAGTGCAAAAGAAGCAAGATCCATTCGCTCATCTAACTCACCTATTCGCCCAAGCCCTTGTTGGTTTCCAAACGGAACCAGTGGATAAATATCATAAGCCATGGTTTCATAGGGATGCTTCTTTTTGATATGCTCGATTACATAGTTGAGATCTTTTTTTTGTACAACGGTCTCTATCCTTATTTCGTCAACCGTTGCTGTTTCGTCGATTTGTCCGGTAAACGGCTGAGCCGATGATCCGGGTTTGAAAGTGCCCTTACCACTGCTTCTGAAGGTACAACACGTGTAGGAACCCATCTCTCCCGCGCTTGTTTCGAAAATCGACTTTAACACACCTTGTTCATACTTTAATGGCACATAAATCACCAGTTTGTAAATTCCCGCTCCTTTGGATTCACCCAGCACTCTGAGGTTTTTTAGGCCAATCCGGTTTGCAAGAACATCGTTTAAACCGTCAGTTGCGCTATCGAGATTCGTATGTGCTGAATATATTGCCATCTGATGTTTAATGGCCAATTGGATGATAGACCCGACACCCGTATCAAAATTAATAGACGTTAACGGTTGAAATATTAATGGATGGTGCGTAATTAAAAGGTCAACACCATGACTGCAAGCATCATGGACAACGTCGAATGAAGGATCCAAAGCAATCCAGACGGTTTTTACAGACCATTCCTTCTGCCCAATCTGCAAACCTACATTGTCCCACTTTTCTGCCAGCCAGGGTGGAGCAATTGTCTCCATAATTTTGACAATATCAGCTACAGTTGCCACCAATCATTTACTCCCTGAATATATTTTAAGTATAATTAAATCCTAAAAACCTTATGTTGGTCCTCAAAACGAGCATAATACATTTTACCAAACGGTTACCATCTAAATCCATAAAAAAAGCGTGATTGTTTATATAACCACGCCTTTATCCATCTGCTCCTTTAGTCCGATTCTATGGTAAAAAATACATAGAAGTGTGCAGATAATCATGTCATGCAAAAAAATAATCATCACAAATAGCAATTAAATATGTTGAACACATCATCATCAGGAATTCCATAACTTACTATGAAACTGATGGGCCCACCTGGAATCGAACCAGGGACCGACCGGTTATGAGCCGGTGGCTCTGCCAACTGAGCTATGGGCCCCGTAGCGTTTAATATTTTTGAAAAGTCTAACTATTCTGAATCAGTTTCTACCTATCTTCAGAAAATTATTTTGTCAAGGTATTGCCGATACCGTCAAGTTTGTTCAATAAAACTTTTCAGTTTCCGGCTTCTGGTAGGATGTCTCAATTTTCTCAAAGCTTTGGCTTCAATTTGTCTGATCCTTTCTCTAGTTACTGCAAAATCCTGACCGACCTCTTCAAGCGTATGGTCTGCTTTTTCACCGATGCCAAACCTCATCCGCAACACTTTTTCTTCACGCGGCGTTAATGTCGCAAGTACTTTTCTCGTTTGTTCAGCGAGGTTAAGACTGACTGCGGCTTCTGAAGGAAGCATGAATTTCTTATCCTCAATGAAATCCCCGAGGTGGCTGTCTTCCTCTTCACCGATCGGTGTTTCTAAGGAAATGGGTTCTCTGGCTATTTTTAAGACTTTGCGAACTTTGCCCAGAGGGATCTCCATTTTTTCTGCTATTTCTTCTGGCGTGGGCTCTCGCCCCAGTTCCTGGACAAGATATCTCGACGTACGAATAAGCTTGTTTATTGTTTCGATCATATGGACCGGAATTCGGATTGTCCTTGCCTGATCGGCAATGGCTCTTGTTATTGCCTGTCTTATCCACCACGTGGCATATGTGCTGAACTTGTACCCTCGGCGGTATTCGTATTTGTCGACGGCGCGC
>CALANC010000286.1 GCA_937925895.1 uncultured Desulfobacterales bacterium | reverse complement strand
CACATCGGGTTTTCTACGATTCGGCATATTGAACGACCATATTGATATCGCGCTCGCGGTCGATGCTGACGGTGTCCATCTGGGCCAGGAAGACGATGATCCTGCATTGGCCAGACATATTTTAGGCCCTCAGGCCATTGTGGGAATATCCGTATCTACCTTTGATGAATTTAATAACACCGATTTGTCGCACTGTGACTATATCGGAACAGGACCTGTTTTTTCGACAACCACAAAGACAGATGTAAAAAAGGTGATCGGCCTTTCCGGTCTCAAAGGCATAACAGATAAATCTCCAGTTCCTGTGGTGGCTATCGGTGGTATTGATCACACCAATGCAGAAACCTGCTTCACACACGGTGCCTCAGGAATTGCTATTATCAGCGCCATTACCCGTGCTGATCATCCTTATGAAAATGCTCTTCGAATTGGTTCAGCCTGCGGCTGCTCACCTCGACTCTCTTTGGACTCTCCCTGGGATGATGAATTTGATCTAATTAAAAAATTACTTACCCATGCGCCCATCGAATCAAAGAGCGGCCAAGCTTTGAAAATACCACCAGGAGACGACGGCTGTCTTCTCGAAACCATAAACAATCCCGTAATCACAACAGATACCCAAATAGAAGGGGTTCATTTTAGATTAGACTGGCAAACCCCCGAAGAAATAGGGAAGAAGGCCGTTGAAGTGGCATTTAGCGACCTTGCAGCATCTTATGCTGATCCAGTGAGTCTATTTATCAATCTTACCCTTCCCGGCCATATTTCAGATAAAACAGTGGAAGCTTTTTATCAAGGTATTAACAACGCCTTACGGAAGCACGATTGTACATTAGGCGGCGGAAATATTTCTGCTGGAACTGAATTGTCCCTTGATCTTTTTGGCGTCGGAAAGGGACGTGACGAAATTTTCCCGGCCCGGTCTGCGGCACTCCCTGGATTCGGTCTGTATTGCACCGGCCCACTGGGACTGGCCCGAGCAGGTCTTGATTGCCTGGTTAATAAAGATACCGCTTTTCAGGAACTCGTGGCAAAATTCACCTCTCCATCCGCCAGGTTTGACGCCGCCCATATCTTAGCCAAAAACCGTGTTGCCTGCGTAATTGATATTAGTGATGGTCTCGCCGGGGATGCGCAACATATTGCAGAGGAATCAGGCATATCAATAGAACTGAATTTAAAGTCCGACTCTTTTGACCCGGCCCTCGTTTCATTCTGTAAAAAGTATAACCAAAAACCCGATGAATACGCTCTGGTAGGCGGAGAAGACTATGAGCTCTTGTTTGCCTGCCCTGAAGAAACTTTTATAAATATCAAAAGAGATCTTCCGGAAGTATTTCAGGTAGGTCGTTGCCTTGCTTTTCAAGGAATGTACCTTGTAAATATGCCTATAAAGGTTTCGTCTTTCCAGCATGGAAAGAGAAAAAAGGGATCGCTGTACTTAAGCTTTTTATAAACCGGCGGTGGGTGTATTAATAACAACCCAAAACACCCCTTCCCCTTGAAACCTTTGAAAAATGTTCAATTTTGTTCAATGTCAAGGAAGGCGAAAATTTTAACCACAGGCATACACTGAGTATTCCGAGGATTAAAATTTGAGCCTGACACAGAGATTGGGCAAAAGGGGGCATTTTTCAAAGGTCTCACCTATTTAATTTCTATGTCAACCTTGTCCCCTGATATGCCAGTCACAGAGATTATTTTCCCTTCTACCGTTCTTCCGTCGACTTCTTCACTAAAGGAATCGGCATTGCCTTTGTAGAGAACCGATAAATGAAGCTTGCCTCCACCAAAACTGCGTTTATTCACTGAAACAACCTGAGAAAGCCCGCTTAGCATTTCTCTTACAGCTTTTTGCATTTTGAAATCTGACACCCCTTTAACGGTTACATCAATAGGAATGCCGTTGTTGATCATATCTTGAAAAGAAGAGACCATCTTTTCAAAAAGTGCTCTGTCCATAAGCTTTTTTGCCGTTTTTTCTGCGGCCTTAGCCTTGGCAATATCTTCTGAGATATGTACGGCCGCACTGTTGGCAGATTTTGATGCGATTATTCTTGCGTTCGAACAATTAATCACTTTCGCAGTTATATGCGCCTGACCCGATGTCATTCCTGTTCCACTTAGGACTTCGCTCTTCATAAGACTTTTGGTTACTCTTCCAACAATTACATACTCAGCACCGTTGGACACTCCAATCTTGGCTGCAGCTGCCGGATCACCTTCTGTTGCCTGTTTTATAAGTTGATCATCTTTCTGAAAAAGTGCTGCCACAACAGAGGGATCCACCAATTCAAACTCTTTTTCATTCAGATAATCTATAATCGTGCCCTCAGCGACTTTGCCCTCTTCTTCGCTCATGACAACCATCATACGCGGCTTATCCATTGACTCTAGCAGGATTTTTAGGGCTGCCAGATCGGATTTAATACTCGCCAGCGATACCACGGCACGTATCTTTATATAAAAGGTGTTGTCCGGTTGTTTTTCCTCCTTTAAAATATCATATGTTTTCACCGAGCCGACTGTTTTGGAAAGGATGATGTCTTTTTTAAGTTCAAAATTTCTGACCTCGGTTTGAGAAATGAGAACGGTGCCGATACCCCTCTCGACGGCCTCACGTTTTGCCTTAAGAAGCGCGTCACTTTTGCTCACACCATAACCTTCCGCTTGAATGGAGATATCCCCGGGCGGCTTTTCCGCAAAAAGAAGTGAAGAACATACAAAGAATAATCCTATGAGCGAAAATATTTTTAGCTTCACCACGTCCTCCATGTTGTTTTCTCTTAGGAAACCTCTTAAACAGTTTCTATCTAAATTCTGTAATTGCCGAAAAAAAAGAATTTGCCGTATGCCTTCTTCAAACTGGCTTTCAGCCAAATGGTTTCCCCTTCTATTAAAACCCTCATGGTTGTATTTGAAATGCGTAGCTTATTAGGAGAGATCGTCTTTTTCTTGTTGGATATTCGTCCAAATGTGTTGACCTTTCTGATTTTTATATTGTAAGAATTCTTATTAGTCAACTGCTGACCGGGGTTTGACTTTTTCTTATACCTCAAAAAACGGATAATCATTACTCTAATGGACCAACTCGTAGGGCAACTAGGCAGAAAAACGATTAAATCCATCAACAATCTCCTCAATCTATCCGCCTTTACCTATAAACTTGTTAGGTTTATTTTTCAGCGGCCAGGGACGGGCAGAGTTCTGGTCAGAAGGATCATTCTGGAACAGATTTATTTTACTTGTGTTCAGGCACTTTCATTAATAATTCCTATCGCATTGATCATCGGCTCTATGTTGATTATTCAGTTTACCAAAGTGTCGGGACAGTACGATCTCGGTAAAACAACTGTTCTTTTAATTGTACGGGAATTCGGCCCAATCATTACAGCTTTTATGATCATACTTCGATCTGCCACCGCCGTAACCATAGAAATCGGTTACATGAATGTTCTCCATGAAATCGAGGCCATTGAAATGGCAGGCATAGATCCCATGGTACTTGTCTGCTTCCCCAGGTTGATAGGAATAACCTCAGCAGTCATTTTCCTTTTTATCGTTTTCGATCTGGTTTCCATCATCGGGGGATATGCCTTAGTTTGGAGCATTACACAAATACCCATGGAAAACTTTTTGGCACAGATAGCAAAAGCCATTACCGGTGCCGACCTTGCGGTAGGCATTGTAAAAGCCGTTTGCTTTGGTTTCATTATTACAGTGATAAGTCTCAGCCATGGATTCAATATTAAAAAGCAAATCACGAACATACCTGTAGGCACTTCCAGGGCAGCGGTTGAAAGCGTAATTTATTGCTTGATAAGTAATGTTTTTATATCTGCCATATTTTACATGTAGGATGTTTTATGTATTTAATTGAACTTACTAATTATTGTCTTAATGCAATAGGAGCAGGCAACCAGCTTAAAGACCTTAAATTTGAGCTGTCAAACGGAGATATTTGTTTTATACAGACCGACGTAACAGATGACGCCCATAACTTCCTTAAGGCGCTTGCGACACTTGTAAGGCCGGTTAGCGGCACTTACCATTTCATGGGCAAAACGGCAAATTTTTCAGATTATCGAAAACTTCTTCCCTTAAAGAAAAAAATTGGTTATATCGGACAAGACGCAGCGATGATTAGCAACAGAACCGTCAGGGAAAACCTGCTTTTAATGCGATGCTTTTTTGAAGATTCACTTTCTCTTTCATTGGATGACAAAGCTGCCCGACTTTGCAGAATATTTGACCTTCAGGATAAACTTGATGTTCGTCCCGGCAGGCTACAAGTTGCAGATTTGCGACATGCCATTGCCGTCCGGGAACTGACAAAAGCATTTGATGTGCTGCTCTTGGATCGCCCGGAAGATTATTTCGGTTACAGTCGATTCGATCTTTTCAATGAAATTCTTGAAGATATCATAACTTCTGGTCAGGCTGCTGTTTTTTTTTCCCGTGATCGACATTTCATCGAAACCTTTACCAATAGGAAAATATTAATTACGGCCGGCACGTTAACAAAAATTCCCATATAGTCGATTTATTTAACAAAAAAGTATTAACCCAAAACAAGACAGTTTAAACATTAACTCATTAAGGCACTTTCCCGACTTATCCGGGTTGGGTGATAACCATGGAAGTAGACTTTAATAAAAGAGAAAAAATCGTGGGAGTATTTATTATTGGTGTTACCATTCTTTTGCTTACCACTGTAGTTATTATTGGTAGAGGCAAAGACTGGTTTAAAAAATATATCCCCTACTACACGACATTCGAAGAAAGTTATAATCTCCAGGTCAATTCACCGGTAAAACTGTTGGATGCCAACATTGGGAAAGTAAAAAAGATAACCATTGTAGGGGATAAAGTACGAGTAAACCTGGCGATTTTGGAGGAATATAAATCAAGGATCAGAACAAATTCCGTGGCAACCGTTAAAAGCCCTACGATTATAGGGACGGAATACATTTATATTATACCTGGAACCGAAGATGCACCGCTGATTCAAAGAGGAAGTGAAATTCCTTCCAAGGCCAAGAAATCAATAACGGATTACCTTGATGAGTTTCAAGTGGAAAAAACAATAAAGATGGTTGTCGATGCTGTCCAGAATATTTCAAAAATTGTTCAAACCTTGCACGATCCTCAGGGCCCTCTCTTTACAACATTTGACCGGACCAATAGAACACTGGCGAATATTGAAAAGATTACCCAGGACATCGAGTCCGGAAAAGGTACTGTCGGCGGGTTATTAAAAACAAGGGATCTGCTTGATCAAATCCATCGAAATCTTGATAAGGTGGAAAACAATCTAGCTATTCTTGAAAAAATTGAAAATGGCGTGTTGGAAAATATTCCTGACATCCAAAAAATAGTCAAGGATCTTACAAAATCTGTTGAGGAGATAAAAATCATTGTTGCCAACATAAAAAAAGGAAGTTACGACATCCCGAAAGTCACTCAATCTGCAAATGACGGAATTTATGAAATTCGGTCCGCTGTTGAAAACATTGACAAAGTTGTTCAATCTATCCAAAAAAACTTTCTAATTAAGCCAAACCTGCCACCGGAATCAGAGCCTGTGAACGTTGACTCCGGTCTGCGGCCGTAATGCAGGGAAACAAGACCTTCGGACTTTAACAAAATGAAAATCACCAATAATGTTCATGCATTTATCTGGAGATCCATGTCCGCCAACAACTGTAATACTTACTTAATTGACGGACCCACTCGTATTCTCATCGA
This sequence comes from uncultured Desulfobacterales bacterium, assembly GCA_937925895.1. GTDB lineage: Bacteria > Desulfobacterota > Desulfobacteria > Desulfobacterales > UBA11574 > CALANC01. The sequence goes on along the minus strand of CALANC010000286.1, from coordinate 528 downwards.
TCCCGGGCATAAAAACCTTTTTAACCACGTAGAACAAGGACTTGGAGAGATAGGGTTGACCCTTGAAGATATCGGATTAATCCTCTGTACCCATTGCCATCCAGACCACATGGAAGCCGTTCAGCTATTTAGTAAAACCCATACCCTTTTGACATTGCATCATAAGGAATGGCAATTTATAAAAGCTATGGCCCCACACATAAGCGCCTCCATTGGCGTCAGTCCAGATTCAATTATGCCTGACTTTTTACTCCAGGAAGGTGATATTGCCATAAACAATATTGAGCTTCATGTGGTGCACACGCCTGGGCATTCGCCCGGGTCTGTCTCATTTTACTGGCCTGAACCCAAGCTATTGTTTACTGGTGATCTTATATTTAAGGAAGGTATTGGACGGACGGATTTGCCTGGAGGAAACGCTTCATTGCTTAAGGAAAGCGTAAAAAGGATTTCAGGGCTTAATATAGAATGGCTGCTTCCCGGCCATGGTGACATTCTGGGTGGGGCAATTGATATTAAGAAAAATTT
>CALANC010000285.1 GCA_937925895.1 uncultured Desulfobacterales bacterium | reverse complement strand
AGAACAGATCTATACTGGAAAAAATGGGGTCAAGCCTATATTCGGCATGACCCCGTTTTTTTTGCAAGTATTCAGGAGGTATCCATTTTCGTTGAACGATATTGGCGGAGTCGCTTCGTCATTTTAGTGGTTTAGCTGTGGTGGAGACCGCAGCCATCCTGAGCGCAGCGAAGGGTGGAATGCGGAGGGGGAAGGAATGCCCCCGCTGCTAAACCATTGAAATGACCAGCGACGGAGACACCCGAGCGGAAAAGATAAGGGATACCTCCTGAATGCTTACTTTTTTTTACAAAGGTTCAGTCCAATTCTTCAGGAGATATTCGGGATAAAATGTTTTTTAGATAATACCCTGTATAGGAATCTTTCATGTCTGCGATGACTTCCGGAGAGCCGCACCCCACGATATACCCTCCTTCGTCCCCGCCCTCAGGGCCTAAATCGATAATGTGATCAGCGGTTTTGATGACATCCATGTTGTGTTCTATTACAATAACAGAATTACCTGCTTCTACCAGTTGACTTAGGACGTTGAGTAGTTTGCGTATGTCATCCGTATGAAGTCCCGTAGTCGGTTCATCTAAAATATAGACTGTTTTTCCGGTACTCTTTTTGCTTAGTTCTCGCGACAACTTGACACGTTGCGCTTCGCCGCCGGACAGTGTGGTCGCCGGTTGGCCCAGACGGATATATCCCAGCCCCACTTCTACCAGCGTTTGTAATTTCTGCCTGATATTGTTTAGCTTTTGAAAAAAGCTAAAAGACTGATTTACGGTCATGTTGAGGACATCCGTAATATTTTTCCCTTTGTATCTGACTTCCAATGTTTCACGATTGTATCTTTTGCCCCGGCAGACATCGCAAGTTACATATACGTCCGGTAAAAAATGCATCTCAATCTTTATAATACCATTGCCCCGACATGCTTCACAACGGCCGCCCTTGACATTGAAGCTGAAGCGGCCGGGTTTGTAACCCCTCATTCGGGCTTCAGGGGTTTTGGCAAAGAGCTCTCTGACATGAGTAAACGTACCCGTATATGTGCCTGGGTTAGACCGGGGAGTTCTGCCAATGGGAGATTGATCAATATTTATTACCTTGTCAATATGTTCGATCCCCTCCACTTTTGTATGGGAACCTGAACGAATCCTGGAATTGTAGAGACGTTGGGCCAGAACATTGTAGAGGGTTTCCAGAATAAGTGTAGATTTCCCGGAACCGGATACGCCCGTTATACAGGTAAAACAACCCAAAGGAAATTCCACGTCGATGTCTTTAAGGTTATTTTCCGATGCGCCTCGGATGAGGAGTTTTTTCCTGTTTCCAAGACGCCTGGTAGATGGGATTTTTACTTGTTTTCGACCGGATAGGTATTGGCCGGTCAATGACTGCTTTTCGTTTAATAGTTGGTCAGGTGTTCCTGAAAATACGACCTGACCTCCTTTAACGCCCGCACCCGGCCCCATGTCTATGACATGATCTGAAGCAAGTATGGTCCTCTCATCGTGTTCTACCACCAGAACTGTATTGCCAAGATCACGCATCTTTGAAAGGGTTTCAAACAGACGCTGATTATCTCTATGATGTAGACCGATACTGGGTTCATCCAGCACATAGAGGACGCCGGTTAGTTTCGATCCGATTTGTGTTGCCAGGCGTATCCGTTGGCTTTCTCCGCCGGAAAGCGTATAAGCGGATCTGTCAAGGGTAATATATGAGAGGCCCACATTTTCAAGAAAACCTAAGCGTTCATTGATTTCTTTCAGAATTCGTTCGGCAATGATTTTCTCTTTGCCGGTCAATGTAAGGGCTGTAAAAAAAATCCGAGCCTTTGCCACAGAAAGTTGGGTTATTTCAAATATGGTGCACTCCCCGACTCGAACGGACCTGCTGGCTTTATTTAATTTTGTACCCAGGCATTCAGGGCAGGGGCGAAAATCCATATAATGCTTGATTTCCTCTCTGGATTGGTATGATTCCGTTTCTAAATAAAGCCGTTTCAATTTGGGGATGAGACCTTCAAAGTGTTTGGTGTAAGAAAAGCGACGGTTATTGCGTTCAAAATAGAATTGAATTTTTTCATTTCCCGACCCGTGCAAAAGGACATTTACGAAGTGATCGGGTAGATCTTTATAGGGAGTATATATGTCAACACCGTAATGCTTGGTCAGTGCATCTAAAAATTCAAAAAAATGGATAGTGTTTCTATTGGCCCAAAGTGCAACTGCCCCTTCTCTTAGAGAGAGCTCTTGATTTGGCACAATAAGATTAGGATCAAATTCAGTGGTCGAGCCCAAACCGTCGCATGTTGAGCAAGCACCTTGGGGAGAATTGAAAGAAAAGCTGGCCGGAGTGAATTCCGGATAACTTATTCCACATGCAATACAGGCTGTTTTTTCACTGAAAAGAACGGGTTCCTTGTCTAGAACATCTACGGTGACAAGACCGTCTGATTGTGACATAGCCAGTTCAAGAGAATCTGCCAGGCGGTTTTTTATCTTTTCTTTGATAATCAAACGGTCCACAACCCCATCGATGGTATGTTTTTTGTTCTTATTAAGTTTGCCGACTTCTTCAATTTCAATGGTTTTACCGTTAACACGGACCCTGGAGAACCCTTCCTTTTTGAGTCGCTTAAATAGCTTTTCATGGGTACCTTTCTGGCCTGAGACAAGAGGAGATAAAATGATAATCTTGGTTCCACGAGTCATCGATAGAACGTTGTCTACAATTTGATCGAGTGTTTGGGAGGTAATCGGTTGTCCGCATTGGTAACAATGTGGTGAACCGATTCTTGCAAAAAGTAGGCGCAGATAATCATATATTTCGGTAACGGTGCCTACAGTTGACCGGGGGTTGTGGCTTGCTGTTTTTTGTTCTATTGCTATGGCCGGTGAAAGCCCTTCGATCATGTCAACATCCGGTTTTTCCATCCGTTCAAGGAATTGACGGGCATAAGAAGATAGAGACTCCACGTATCGGCGCTGTCCTTCTGCATAAAGCGTATCAAAGGCAAGTGTTGACTTCCCTGACCCGGATAATCCGGTAATCACGACCAACTTGTTACGAGGCAATTCAACATCAATGTTTTTCAAGTTATGCTGTCTGGCGCCTCGTATGATTATATTTTCTGAATTCATAGAAATAATGTTGTATTATTATATGGCTCTTCTTCAATTTAATTGGAGAAGAGGGTCCAAGGATTGAAGTTCCCCACCCTAAAGGGTGGGTTCTGCCATACAGCAGTGCTTCGCGCCCCGGTAAGGAATCCGTTTTTTATAGCTCCCCTCGATCCCGCCTTAAAAGGCGAGGTCTGTGGGGAGCAGGCCGGTCCAGGAGTCAAGGGTCCAAGTGTTTGTTCTCTAAAGGTTTTATTAGCGCCATGAATATCCTTTCAACTTTTACTATATCATTCTCGACAGCCAAAAAGATTTCTTTATTTTCATCATTTAAATCGTTTGAAAGAAGGACCTCAATATAAATATTTTTACTTATGGAAGATTATCTTTTAATTCTTAAAAAATCCAAACGGCATCCATGCGTCTTTGTCAAACTATCAATTCTCTACAATTCTTAAGCCTTTCACTCGAATCCTTTGCCCCTTGAATCCTATATGATTAACTCCAAATCTTTTGGAGATGATCCTATTATATTGATTCGGTAGAGAAATTGATAAGATTTAATATAACCTTAATTGAGCGAAAGTCGAGGATGCCCCAGATCCAAGACGTCCAAGGGTGAAGCCGTAGTAAGCTACTGCGAACCCTTGGCAACGCAGGAGATGGGGCATCATTGGCTTTCCCGGAGGGTAAACAAAATGAAGATTTTAAAAAACTTTATCCCACTAATAGAAGTTATACAAAATTTCAATAAAGGCAGAAAATGTGCTTTAATTTTAATATAATATAGAGTTTCTTCATTTTGTTTACGATCAATTAAGGTATAAAAGTGTTTTTAGAGTAACATGAAATTTCGAAAAAGAGAGTATGCAGAGGCGATTGTTATTTTCAAAACGGTTTATCAAATTTAGCGAACTTGCTTTTTTACTGTATTTTATTTAACATGCTGTCGTAAGATACCAGATCCTCAAATATTTCCATGCGGATATTTTTGTCTCGATCTATTGAACAACGGAGGCTCAACACGCAGAATTTCTTGCAGATGTTGTTCTCGATATTAAAATTACCGAAGCAGCCAAGATGATCATCCAAAAAAGATTTATTCCTCAACTCATTTTTCATATTTCTTCCTTCAAAATCCCAATTTCAAACGACTTTGATCGATTAGCCGCCAGATGATTTAATTTTAAGGTTCTTCTCCAATTTAGTTGGAGAAGAGGGTCCAAGGATTCCAGGGGTCAAGGATTCAAGTGTTTGTTTTCAATGAAGCCTAAATCCCCGGCTAACAATAACTGGGTTTCCAGTTCACAAACCGAACTATAAGAAATATAAAGCATCCTAATGTAATCAACGGTTGTCTTTCTTCCATATACTTCTGCAATATTAGAAGGAATAGACACAGCAGATCGTCTTATCTGTGAAGTTAGACCCTATCTTTCTTCATGTGGGAATTTTGCTGTTATTCTATATATCTCTAAACAGAGTTCGTATGACTTTTGCCAGACGTTCAATTCTTTGTAATTTTTTAGCATTTCACTCGAACCCTTGAATCCTTGACCCCTTGAACCCTCTGGGAAAGCACCGACTTTCTTGAAGATTATTCACTTGTCTTGCCTAAATTGGCTACAACTAATCGGGATAATTAAATTTTTATAAGTGATTTGGCGGCTGAAACGGAACATTATGTTGAGAATTGCTATAGTTCCAACAAAGACAAGATTTCTTTATGAATTTTGCCGTTGGTTGCCAGAATCTCCTTTTTATCGATGGTAAACGGATTATTAGAAAAATCTGTAACAACTGCGCCAGCTTCCCTGGCAATCAACTCGCCGGCAGCAGTGTCCCAGGGGTTTAAGTTTTGCTCCCAGAAGCCATCAAATCGTCCACAAGCAACAAAACAAAGATCAATTGCCGCTGAGCCGAGTCTCCGTATCCCCTGAGATGCCTTCAGACATTTTGCAAACCGAATCATCAAAGGATCAATAAATTCCCTTTTGTTATATGGGAAGCCGGTGATTAATAGACTTTCTGAAACTGTTGGGGCGTTGGAGACTCTAATGGGCCTTCCGTTCAGCTCGGCTCCTTTGCCTTTTGTTGTGGTAAAGAGCTCCCCCGTCAAAGGAATCAAAACAATACCTACCTCTGTGTCTCCCTTTAAGGCAAAGGCAATGGAGATCGAAAAAAGATTGAGCTGATGGGTAAAATTGGTTGTTCCGTCCAATGGATCGACGATCCAACTACATTCGGACGCTCCTTTATTTTGGCCGCTTTCTTCAGCCAAAACAGCATGGTCGGGGAACGCTCTTTGAATTGTGTGTATAATTACCTTTTCAGATTCGATATCGGCTTCTGTAACAAGATCAATCGCACCTTTTTTATCGATTTTAGAAATCTTACCGAAATAAGATCTAAGCAGGCTTCCTCCTTTATAAGCAGCGGCAATACCGACTCTTTTTATATGTTCCAGATCCATAAATTAAAAAGGGTTCTTCTCCAATATAGTTGGAGAAGAGGGTCCAAGCTCGCCCGCCAGCCAAGCAAGGCGAGGCGGCCTGGGGATTCAAGGATTCAAGGGTCCAAGTGGTAAAAGGTTCCTTTAGTATACCGCAACTACAGACGGTGTCTTTTGTTCACGAGTTTTGCCCTCGGTGATGAAATTTGATCACAGGTCCCATGTAGTTGTCTATTTCCCACATTCCTTAGCGATTATTGTTCTTTTTTTTAAATCGATTTTTAAATATTTCCTTTGCGGATCACTCCAACTTTTTGGAGATGATCCAAAGAGATAGACTCTTATATTTTTTTATTTAAAGTTGTCAACGAAATTATAGGTTGAGACTTTTGAAAAACGTTCAATTTTGCCTGCCCAGTTAAATCCAATTTAATATTTAACCGGGGTTCAAGGTCAAGGAAGGCGAAAACTTTAACCACAGGCATACATTGAGTATTCCGCGGATTAAAATTTGAGCCTGACAAAGAGATTGGACAAAAGGGGGGTGTTTTTCAAAGGTCTCTCTTGCCTTCGACAATGGAAACTTCCTTTCAGTTCCG